>JAJXSZ010000035.1 GCA_021784255.1 Pseudomonadota bacterium
GTCATGGTACCTTTCGCGCACCATCGCCCGCCCGATCCTGCGGCTCGCGCAGGCGGCCGATGCGATGCGCGAAGGCAGCGGGCGCACCGGCACCGTGCCCTCGGGCCTGCTTGCCCGCAGCGACGAGGTCGGCGAGCTGGCGCACGCGCTCGCCGATTCCGCGCGCGCCCTGTGGACGCGCATGGACGCCACTGAACGTTTCGCCGCCGATGTCGCGCACGAGATCAAGAACCCGCTCTCCTCGATCCGCAGCGCCATCGAGACGCTGACGCGCATCGAGGATCCCGAACAGCAGCGCCGCCTGCTCAGCATCATCGCCGAGGATGTCCGCCGCCTCGACCGGCTGATCTCCGACATCAGCGACGCCTCGCGCATCGATGCGGAGATCTCGCGCGCACCGGCAGCGTCGGTCCCCGTGCGCCCCATTCTCGCGACCCTGGTGGAGTTGGACGAAGCGACGCGCCGGCCTGGTGCGCCGCGGCTCGAACTTGCGCCCGGAAACGAGCCGGTGGCGGTCCGCGCGATCGAGGACCGGCTGGTGCAGGTGCTGCGCAACCTGATCGGCAACGCGCAAAGCTTTTCGCCGCCGGACGGGCGCATCCGCCTGCATGCGCAGAGCATCGGGCGCAACGCCGAGATCACGGTGGAGGACCAGGGACCGGGCATTCCCGAGGGCAGGCTCGAACAAATCTTCAGCCGGTTCTATTCCGAGCGCCCGCAAGGCGAGCGCTTCGGCCAGCATTCCGGCCTCGGGCTCTCGATCAGCCGGCAGATCATCGAGGCGCTGCACGGGACGATCGGCGCGGCGAACGTTCGCGACGCACAGGGCCGCACCATCGGCGCCCGGTTCACCATCCGCCTGCCGCTGGCCTGACGCCCGACCGGCGCCGGCGCGGCCAGGAGACGGGAGGCTCAGAGCGGCGCCGGGCAGCCCCTGCACGGCGAGGCGACGGTCAGACGTCGAGATTGGCAACCTTGAGTGCGTTGCCGACGATGAAGTCACGCCGCGGCTCGACCACGTCGCCCATCAGCGTCGCGAACACCTGTGCGGCGTCCTCCGCGTCGCCGACGCGCACCTGCAACTGCGTACGCACCGCGGGATCGAGCGTCGTGGTCCAGAGCTGCTCGGGGTTCATTTCGCCGAGGCCCTTGAACCGCTGGATGGTGAGGCCGCGGCGCCCCTGGGCGAGGATACGTTCATAGGCGGTGGCCGGGCCGGCGACGGCCGCGTCCTGCTGGCCGAAACGCAGACGCCCCGGCGTGGCGAACCGCGCCGCGAGCGCGCCGGCCTGCTCGGCAAGCCAGCGAGCCTCGCTGCTGCGCAGGCTCGCGGCGTCGAGCCGGTACTTCTCCGCAACCCCGCGGACGGTGCGCGCGAAGGACAGGCCCTCGGCATCCACCACCACCTTCCAGCCGCGCTCGACCGGCAGCGACACCGCATCGAGCCGGTGCGCGAAATCGCCTGCTGCCGCCTCGCTGCCGGGTGCCAGCACGCCGGCGATCGCCGCCTGCTCGACCAGCGCCACCGGCACCGAACCGGCGAGGCGCTTCACCCGCCCCGCCGCCTCGTGCAGCCAGGCCGCGGCCGCGCGCAGCGCCTCGCCCTCGCAGATGCTGCCGTCGGCGTAGGTCAGTGTCGTGTCGGTAAGCGCCTTGTCGAGCAGATAGGCTTCCAGTGCCGCGTCGTCCTTGAGGTACCTCTCCTCCCCGCCGCGCTTGGTGCGGTAGAGCGGCGGCTGCGCGATGTAGAGATGCCCGGCCGCGATCAGCTCCGGCATCTGGCGGAAGAAGAACGTCAGCAGCAGCGTGCGGATATGCGAGCCGTCGACATCCGCGTCCGTCATGATGACGACGCGGTGGTAGCGCAGCTTGGCGAGGTCGAACCCACCCTGCTCCGGGTCCGCGCGGCCAATACCGGTGCCGATCGCGGTGATCAGCGTGCCGATCTCCGAGCTCGCCAGCATGCGGTCGAAACGGGCGCGCTCCACGTTCAGGATCTTGCCCTTGAGCGGCAGGATGGCCTGGAATTTGCGGTCGCGTCCCTGCTTGGCGGAGCCGCCGGCGCTGTCGCCCTCGACGATGAACAGCTCGCTCTTCGCGGGATCGCGCTCCTGGCAGTCAGCGAGCTTGCCCGGCAGCGTCGAGATGTCGAGCACACCCTTGCGCCGTGTCAGCTCGCGTGCCTTGCGCGCGGCCTCGCGCGCGGCGGCGGCGTCCATCACCTTCTGGATCAGCGTGCGCGCCTCACGTGGATGGGTCTCGAACCAGTGCCCGAGTACGTCCGCGACAGCGGCCTGCACCGCCGGCTGAACCTCGGAACTGACGAGCTTGTCCTTGGTCTGCGAGGAAAATTTCGGATCCGGAACTTTCACCGAAAGCACCGCCGTCATACCCTCGCGCATATCGTCGCCGGAAAGCGTGAGCTGCTCCTTCTTGCCCATGCCCTCGGCATATTTGGTCACCACGCGGGTCAGCGCCTGGCGAAAACCGGCCAGGTGCGTGCCGCCATCGCGCTGCGGAATGTTGTTGGTGAAGCACAACATTGTCTCGTGGAAACTGTCGTTCCACGAGAGCGCCAGTTCGACGCGAATGCCTTCGGACTCCGGTGCGGTGAGGCTGATCGGCGAGGCGAACAGCGCCTGCTTGCCCCGGTCGAGATACTCGACGAAGGCGACGAGCCCGCCCTCGAACAGGAAGCGCCGGGTCTCGACCGGCGCGTGCCGCTCGTCGCGCAGCAGAATCTCGAGCCCGGAATTGAGAAAGCCGAGTTCGCGCAGCCGCCGCTCCAGCACCGCGAAGTCGAACTCGGTGCGGCTGAACGTGGCCGCGGAGGGCTTGAACGTCACCTCGGTCCCGTTCGCCCGGTCGGCTGCGCCTATGTCGGCGAGTGGGGCGACCGCCTCACCATGCTCGAAACGGATGAACCAGGTGCGCCCGCCGCGCCAGACGCGAACCTCCATCCATTCCGATAGCGCATTGACCACGGCCGCACCCACGCCATGCAGCCCGCCCGAAACCTTATAGGAATTCTGGTTGAATTTCCCACCGGCGTGCAGGCGTGTCAGCACCACCTCGGCAGCCGAGACGCCTTCCTCGGGATGGATGTCGACGGGAATGCCGCGGCCATTGTCGCGCACGGTAACCGACCCGTCGGCATTCAGCACCAGCTCGACGTTGGTCGCGAAGCCCGCCTGCGCCTCGTCGACGGCATTGTCCACGATCTCGAACGCCATGTGGTGCAGACCGGAGCCGTCATCGGTATCGCCGATATACATCCCCGGGCGCTTGCGCACGGCATCGAGCCCACGCAGCACCGATATCGAGGCCGCGTCATACGCGTCCTCGGCGCCGGTCATGGGATCGGTCGAAACCTCTCGCGCGGACTTTTCCGACATGCCCGTGCGCTCGCTCCTGCTAAGGTTGTGGGGTTGCAGGAATCTAGCGCAATTTCACAGGAAATCCAAATTTCACGGCGTCGCGTGGACGGCCGGCAGCGGGGCTGACGCAAGCCCGTCGTCGTGGCACGAAAACAGCGCCGCGAGATCGGCGAGCGGTGCGAATTCGCTCGCCTGCGTTCCCGTCATCAGCACCTGCGCATCCAGCCTCCCGAGGGTCGCGAACAGCGCGGTGCGGCGCGTGGCATCGAGATGCACCAGCGGCTCGTCGAGCAGCAGCAGGGGCGCAAAGCCGCGGCCCCGCGCCACCACCGCCGCATGACCGAGCACGATGCCCATCAGCATCGCCTTCTGTTCGCCGGTGCTCGCCATCGCGGCATCGAGCCCGCTCGCCGCATCCTCGATCCGCAGATCGGCGCGATGCGCGCCCACCGCCGCGCTGCCGGCCGCGTGATCGGCCTTCCGCCCACTGGCCAGCCGCCCGCGCAACCACTCCTCGACAGCGAGCGCCGGCTCGCTCGCAAGCCGTGCCGCGATCGCGCAGTCCAGCACCAGGCGCACTGCCGGAAACGGCGCCGCAGCACCAGCGGTGAGCGCCGCGCCCAGGTCGCGCACCAGCGCCATCCGCCCGGCGGTGAGGGCCACCGCGTGGCGCGCCATCGCCTCTTCGAAGCCGGCGAGCCAGGCGACGTCGCCGCCTTCGGCCAGCACCCGCCGGCGGCTCGCCGCGGCGGTCTCCCAGGCCGCGAGCGCGCGCGCATGGGCCGGTTCCACCCCGGCCGCGAGCCGGTCCAGAAAGCGCCGCCGGCCGCTGGGCGCTTCGCCGAACAGACGTTCCATCTGCGGCGTGATCCAGACCACGGCCACGCGCCCGGCGATGTCGGCCTGGCTGCGCGGTGGCGCGCCATCGAGCCGGAAGACGCGCCGCTCGTGCGGGGGCTCGGGATCGGCGCCGGTTGCCACGTCGAATCTGGCGCCATTCACCGCGAGCCGCGCTGCGACCGCCCAGACGCCATGGCCACGGCGCGCCAGCGTCGCCGTGGTGGCGCCGCGCAGGCCGCGCCCGGTCGCCAGCAGCGACACCGCTTCCAGCAGGTTGGTCTTGCCGCTGCCATTGGCGCCGGCGATCACCACCAGACGCGCACCGGGACGCCAGTCCAGCGCCTCGTAGTTGCGGAACTGCGCGAGCGTCAGACGCTCGAGCCGCAGCGCCGTCATCGCGCCGCGCCAGCCACGAGAACCGCCCGCCCGGGGATCAGACGCGCATCGGCATCAGCACGTAGAGCGCGCGGTCGTCAGCCGCATCCTGCACCACGGTCGGCGCCGTGCCGTCGGCAAAGCGGAACTCCACCTGCTCGCCGATCTGGTCCGTGATGTCGTTGAGGTAGCGTGCCTGGAATCCGATCTCGATCGGCGTGGCGCCGTAGGTCACCTGGTTGCTGTCCAGCTCCTCCGTGGCCGTGCCCTGGTCGGGCGAGGAGGCGGAAAGCACCAGCAGATCGCGCGACACGCTCAGCTTCACCGGTCGCGACCGTTCCGAGGAGATCGCGGAGACGCGCGCCACCGCCTCGGCAAAATCTTTCTTGCCGACCCGCAGCACCTTGTCGTTGCCCTGCGGAATCACCCGCTCGTACTCGGGGAAGGAGCCGTCGATCAGCTTGCTGGTCAGCGTGATCGCGTCCGCCTTGAATTGGATGCGGGTGTCCGACAGCGCAATCTCCACCGCCCCGCTCACCTCGTCGAGCAGCTTGCGCAGCTCGCCCACGGTCTTGCGCGGCACGATCACGCCCGGCATGCCGCCTGCTCCCTCGGGCAGCTTTTCCTCGACGCGTGCGAGCCGGTGACCATCCGTCGCCACCGCCCGCAGCACCCGCTCGCCAGCCGATTCGGTCGCGTGCAGGTAGATACCGTTGAGGTAGTAGCGCGTCTCCTCGCCGCTGATGGCAAAGCGGGTGCGGTCGATGAGGCCGCGCAGCGTGTCCGCCTTCAGCGAGAATTTATGCGGCAGCGCGCCCGCCGTCATCGCCGGGAAATCGTCGATCGGCAAGGCGACCAGGCTGGTCGAGTAGCGCCCGGCGCGCAGCACCAGGGGCGCATCGCCACCGCCATGGTCGAGCTCGACCTCCATCCCCTCGGGCAGCTTGCGCACGATCTCGTAAAGGGTCGTCGCCGGCGCCGTGCAGGCGCCGTTGCGCGAGGTGGTGGCCGCGACCTCCTCGACGATGGCGATCTCCATGTCGGTCGCCGTCAGTGTCAGCCGCCCTTCGCGCACCGCGAGCATGACGTTGGCAAGGATCGGGATCGTGTTGCGCCGCTCGACGACGCTCTGCACATGAGCGAGCGCCTTGAGGAGCGTCGCGCGGTCCGCCTTGAGCTTCATCCTGCCTCATCCTCCTTGGCCAGGGGCGCACGCGCACCCGCTCGATCCTGCCCAACCGCAGCCAATCGGCCCGCGAATCGGTCTGCGAGCTTAGCAATCCGGGGATTGTGGCGATAGCCGGCCCGCTGGTCAGGATTCCAGCATCCGGCGCAGCAGCTCGACGTCCTCGGCGAAGGCGGCATCGGCTTCCATCAGCGCCGAGACCCGGCCGACGGCATGCATCACCGTGGTGTGGTCGCGATCGCCGAACCGTTTGCCGATATCGGGCAGCGAGCGGCTGGTGAGCTGCTTGGCGAGATACATCGCGACCTGCCGCGGGCGCGCGATGTTGCGCGCGCGGCGTTGCGAGGTCATTTCGTTGAAGCGGATCCGGTAATGCTCCGCCACCTTGCGCTGGATCTCCTCGATCGAGACCCGCCGCTCGTGCGCGCGCAGGATGTCGTGCAGCAGCTCCTGCGTGACATCGAACGTGATCGGCCGGCCGAACAGGTTGGCATGCGCGACCAGCCGGTTGAGCGCGCCTTCCAGCTCGCGGATGTTGGAGGTGATCTTCTGCGCCAGGAACTCGATCACCCTGGGCGGCACCTCGACGCCGGCGCGCGCCGCCTTGGCACCGAGGATCGAGATGCGCAGTTCCAGCGTCGTCGCATGCAGATTGGCGACGATGCCGCTGCCCAGCCGCGTGCGCACCCGCTCCTCGAAGCCCGAGAGATCCGAGGGCGACTTGTCGGCGGAAACAACGATCTGCTTGCCGGCATCCACCAGGGCGTTGAACGTGTGGAAGAACTCTTCCTGCGTCGCGTCCTTGCCCATGAGGAACTGCAGGTCGTCGACCATCAGCACGTCGACGCGACGCAGTTGTTCCTTGAACTCTATCATGCGCTGCGAGCGGATCGCCGAAATGAAACGGTTCATGAACCGTTCGGCGGACATGTAGGCAATCTCGATCGGCCGCCCTGTCGCCGCGGCACCGTTCGCCACGCCGTCGCCGCCACGCAGCTCCCAGGCAATGGCGTGCATCAGGTGGGTCTTGCCGAGCCCCACCCCGCCATAGAGGAACAGCGGATTGAACGCCTTGGTGGCGGGGCAGGCCGCCACCTGACGGGCGCAGGCATGAGCGAACTCGTTCGGCTTGCCGACAACGAAACTCTCGAAGGTAAAGCGCGGATCGAGGATCCCGGCATCAGCCGCGCGTTCGTCGGCGGCAGAGACCACACCCATCAGCGATGCCGCGACGCCGCCCTGCGCGGCCGGATGTTCCTGCGCCCCGTTTTGTGAGCCTGCAGGTTGAGAGACCGCATTTTCAGGGCCCGCGCTTTCCTCGGACGCGATCGGCTCCGCCAGTCCCGCCTGCGTCCCGCCGCCGCCCCAGCGCAGCGCAATGCGCCGAACCGCCAGGTTCTCCTTCTGCCAGAGTCGGGCGAGCAGGTCGCCGTAGTGCTCACGCACCCAGTCACGCAGGAATCGCGTCGGGACGCGGATCGCCACCTCGTCGCCGTCGAGACCCACGAGCGTCATCTGCCGCAGCCAGGTCCGGTATTCGACGTCGCCGACCTGCTGTTGCAGATGCCCGCGCACCGCGGCCCATTGCGAAGCAAGCTGCGCCAGGGATGTCGGGGTCAGCGTTGGGCTTGCCTCGCCGATGCCGCAACGGCGGCTCGTTTCGCCCGACGCGACACCACCCAGCGCGCCGGCCAGCGCCTTGGGCGAGAGTCGAGTTGCATCCTCCCCCCGGTTCGCCATGACCCCCTGCCTCGCCCGCATCCGCCGTGCACCGTCTAACCCCGGATCGCCCCGCCGCTGGCAGCGACGATCATGCCGACATGACTACGGCGTAACCAACGGCCTTGCAATCGTAAAAACAGACTTCGTGGGGGTTTTCAGACTAGATTCGAGGGCGTTCAAATGATGCCCTGGTTTTGACTTAAATCTGTAACTCGAAAAGCGAACTGTTCTTTGTATCTATTTGACGAATACTTGAACCTCAGGAAAAGCCTGGAGTTTTTCCGTTCACTTCGCGCCGAGTGCCTTCACCCGGGCGGACAGCCGCGACAGCTTACGCGCGACCTGGTTGCGATGCACAATACCCTTGCCGGCGGCGCGCTGCATCTCCGGCTGCGCCTGCTTCAGCGCCGCCGCGGCAGCACCGTGCTCGCCCCCTGCGAGCGCCGTCTCCACGGCCTTGATGAAGGTGCGCATCCGCGACATCCGCGCCTTGTTGCGCACCGTGCGGCGCTCGGTCTGACGGATGCGCTTGCGCGCGGAGGCGGTGTTGGCCATGACGAAGTCCAGCTCTGGGGTGATGACAAGGTTAGGAACGGCGCCAGCCCGGCTCACGGGCGGAAGCGCGCGTTCTAGTGACCGCCCCCGCTCGCGTCAAGGAACGCCTCCGGACCAGACCTACCGGCGGGAGAAAGCTGCCTTGCGCTTCTCGACGAACGCCGCCATGCCCTCGCGCTGGTCCGGCGTGCCGAACAACGAGAGGAAGAGCTGGCGCTCCGCCAGGACGCCCTCCTCGAGCGTGGTTTCAAACGCCCGGTTCACCGCGTATTTGGCCATCTGCGTCGCGACCGGCGACAACGCGGCGATCTGGGCGGCCGTCTTCAGTGCCTCACCGAGCAGTTCCGCCGCCGGCACGACGCGCGCAACCAGGCCAGAACGCTCCGCCTCCGTTGCATCCATCATCCGCCCGGTCAGCACCAGGTCCATGGCCTTGGCCTTGCCCACCGCCCGCGTCAGCCGCTGCGTGCCGCCGGACCCCGGAATGACGCCGAGCTTGATCTCCGGCTGGCCGAACTTCGCGGTGTCGGCGGCGATGATCATGTCGCACATCATGGCGAGCTCGCAGCCGCCGCCGAGCGCGAAGCCGCCGACCGCGGCGATCACCGGCTTCCTGATCTGCGTCACCGTCTCCCAGCGCTGGCCGATGAAGTCGTCCTGGAAGGTCTGCGGGAAGCTCCGCGGCGCCATCTCCTTGATGTCCGCGCCCGCCGCAAACGCCTTCTCCGAGCCGGTGATGACGATGGCCCCGATCGCGTCGTCGGCATCGAAGGCGAGCAGCTGGGCTCCAAGCTCCCCCATCAGCTGGTCGCACAGCGCGTTCAGCGCCGCCGGGCGGTTGAGGCGGATCAGCCCAACGCCCCGGCCGTCCTCCGCCGGATGGGTCTCGACCTGGATCATCGCCGGGGTTTCGGACATCTCATGCTCCTTTTCGCTGCCCGGCTTCTAGCTAGCGCTGCAGCCGCGGACAATGGAACGTGCTGCGCCCGGCCTGGACGCTGCGCCGCACGCCGCCGCAGGCAAGCTTGACCTGGTGCCGGTCGGGATGCAGGTCGGGACATTCCGGGCACGGCTCGCCCTCGCGCCCATAGACCCGCCACGCGTGGCTGAAATAGCCGAGCTCGCCATCGGGCTGCCGATAATCGCGCAGGCTCGACCCGCCGGCGGCGATCGCTTCGGCGAGCGTCTCGCGGATTGCCGGGACCAGCCGTGCCGCCCGCGCGCCGGCGACCGTGGCCGCGCTGCGCCGCGGCGAGATGCGGGCCCGAAACAACGCCTCGCTCACGTAGATGTTGCCAAGCCCGGCGACCACCCGCTGGTCGAGCAGCGCCACCTTGATTGGCGTACGCCGGCCGGCCAGGGCCGCCGACAGCACCGCCTCCGAGAATTCGTTACCCAGCGGCTCCGGGCCAAGGTCGGCGAGCAGCCGGTGCGCATCCTCCGCCGCCGTGGGCACGAGGTCGAGCGAGCCGAAGCGGCGCGGATCCACGAAGCCGATGCGCCAGCCCTCGTCGGTCCACATGATCAGGTGTTCGTGCGCCACCTCCTCCGCCTCGCGGCCGATGCGCATGCGCCCCGACATGCCGAGATGGATGAGCACCGAGCGCCCGCCGGCAAGCCGCATCAGGATGTATTTTCCCCGCCGCCGGAAACCCTCGACCCGCGCGCCCCGCAGGGCGTCGGGAAGCCCCCGCGGCACCGGCCAGCGCAGATCCGCGCGCGCCAGATCGGCGCGCACGATGCGCCGCCCCTCGAGCCTGAGCGCGAGCCCACGCATCACCGTCTCGACCTCGGGGAGTTCCGGCATGGCGCCGAGCCTCGTATAGAGGGGGGCCATGCAGGACAACCCCGCCCCTTCCGATACCGAGCGTCCCGAGCCCCCGCCCGGCACCGCAGCCGAGACCGATTTCGGCTACCGCCGCGTGAAGCTGGCCGAGAAAGCCTCGATGGTCCGCGCCGTCTTCGAGAGCGTCGCGCCGCGCTACGACGTGATGAACGATCTCATGTCGCTCGGCATCCACCGCGCCTGGAAGCGCCGGCTGCTGACCCGGCTGGCCCCCTCGCCGCGGCGGACCCTGCTCGACCTCGCCGGCGGCACCGGGGACATCACCTTTCTCTGGCGCGAGGCGGGCGGCGGCCCGGCGATCCTTTCCGACATCAACCCGGCAATGCTGGAAGTCGCCCGCCACCGCGCGCTCGATCGCGGCCTGGTGCGCGACATCGAATTCCTCGTCGCCGATGCCGAGCACCTGCCGCTGCCCGAGGCATCGCGGGACACGGTGACGATGGCCTTCGGCCTGCGCAACTGCACCGACAAGCAGGCGGTGCTGAACGAGGCGCACCGGGTGCTGCGCCGCGGTGGGCGCTTCTACTGCCTGGAATTCTCCCGCCTGCGCATCGCCGCCCTGCGCCCGCTCTACGACACCTGGTCGTTCCGCGCCCTGCCCTGGATCGGGGCCCGTGTCGCGCACGACGCCGAGAGCTATGAGTATCTCGCCGAGAGCATCCGCATGTTCCCCGACCAGGAGACGCTCGCGGGGATGCTGCGCACCGCCGGCTTCGCGCGCGTCGGCGCCGAGAACCTCACCGGCGGCATCGTCGCGATCCACAGCGGCTGGAAGCTTTGATGCGCGTACCATGAATCTTGCAGGGAATCTTGCAGGCAAACGCATCCTGCTGATCGTGGGCGGCGGCATCGCCGCCTACAAGGTGCTGGAGCTGATCCGGCTGCTGCGCAAGGAAGAGGCTTCCGTCAGCGCCGTGCTGACGGCGGCGGCGCAGCATTTCGTCACCCCCCTCTCGGTGCAGGCGCTCACGGAATCGCGGGTCTGCACGGAACTCCTGTCGCTCACCGACGAGAACGAGATGGGCCACATCCAGCTGTCGCGGGCGGCCGACCTGCTGGTCGTGGCGCCGGCGACGGCGAACCTGCTCGCGCGCATGGCGGCCGGCCTCGCCGACGATCTCGCGACCACCGTGCTGCTCGCCACCGACAAGCCGGTGCTCGCGGCGCCGGCGATGAACGTGCGCATGTGGCAGCACGCGGCGACGCAGGCCAATGTGGCCCTGCTCGCGCAGCGCGGGGTCGGCTTCGTCGGGCCGGACGAAGGGCCGATGGCGTGCAACGAATACGGACCCGGCCGCCTGTCGGAGCCGCCGGCGATCCTCGCCGCGATCGCGGCGGCGCTGCACCCGCCACGCCCGCTCGCGGGGCGGCATATGCTGGTCACCAGCGGCCCGACACACGAACCGATCGACCCCGTGCGCTACATCGCCAACCGCAGCTCCGGCCGCCAGGGCCATGCCATCGCCGCGGCGCTGGCCCGCCTTGGCGCCCGTGTGACCCTGGTCAGCGGCCCGGTCACGGTCCCCGATCCGGCAGGCGTCGCGGTGCGCCACGTCGAGACGGCCGAGCAGATGCTCGCCGCCTGCACCGCCTCTCTGCCCGCCGACGCCGCGATATGCGCCGCCGCCGTCGCCGACTGGCGCGTGGCGGGCACGGCGGCGGCCAAGATCAAGAAGGTGCCCGGCGCACCGCCGCCGGCACTCGCGCTCGCCACCAACCCCGACATCCTGGCGACCCTCGCAGCGCCGGGACCCAGCCGCCCGCGCCTGGTGGTGGGCTTCGCGGCGGAAACCGAAAACCTCGACGCCAACGCGACCGCCAAGCGCGCCCGCAAGGGCTGCGACTGGATCGTCGCCAACGATGTCTCCGGCGACGTCATGGGCGGCGAGGCCAATGAGGTGCACCTGGTCACCGCCGCCGGCGTCGAGGCATGGCCGCGTCTCGCGAAGGAGGAGGTCGCCCGCCGCCTCGCCGCGCGGCTCGCCGATCATTTCGCGGGATCCGCCGCGTGAGCGTGCGTGTCGCCGTCACGCGACTGGCGCACGGGCGCGACCTGCCGCTGCCGTCCTATGCGACCGGTGGCGCCGCCGGGTTTGATCTGCTCGCCGCGGTCGTCGAGCCGGTGACATTGGCGCCCGGCGCGCGGACGTTGGTCCCGACCGGCCTCGCGATCGCCCTGCCCGCCGGTTACGAGCTGCAGGTGCGGCCGCGCTCCGGGCTCGCCCTGCGTCACGGCATCGTGCTGGCCAACAGCCCGGGCACGATCGACGAGGATTATCGAGGCGAAATCGGCGTCATCGTGCTCAACGCGGGCAGCGAGCCCTTCGCCATCACCCGGGGCCTGCGCATCGCCCAGGCGGTGCTGGCACCGGTGGCGCGCCTGGACTGGGCCGAGGTGGACGTCCTCGACGCGACGGCGCGCGGCGCCGGCGGCTTCGGCAGCACCGGCACCTGACATCGCCGACGGGCGGGAAACCCTGCCCGACATCAAATCGACACAGCCTCCCTGGTGACAGGCGGACCGGCAGTGGGCTAAGGGGCGCGGACCGCAACCTGGCTGCCGGACCATCGCGATGTCGAGCACCCTCACCCCGGCCGCGATGGCCCATCGTCGGCTGCCGAACGTCTGGGACCTCGCGGCCTTCGTCGCGGTGCTCGGCATGCTCGCGGCGGTCGCTGCCGCGGCGCGCGGCACGGTGATGCCGATCGCGGCGCTCAAGGTCGGCAGCATCCACCTCGATCCCAGCTACCTGCCGGGCTACGCGCTGCGCACGACGATGCGCATGTTCGCCGCGCTCGTCGCCTCGCTGCTCTTCACCTTCACCTACGCCACCTGGGCGGCGAAGAGCCGGCGCGCGGCGCGCGTGCTCATCCCCATCCTCGACATCCTGCAATCGGTGCCGATCCTCGGCTTCCTGTCCTTCACCGTCGCCTTCTTCCTCCACCTTTTCCCCGGCAACGTGCTGGGCCTCGAACTGGCCGCGGTCTTCGCGATCTTCACCAGCCAGGCCTGGAACATGGCTTTCAGCTTCTACCAGGCGCTGACCACGCTGCCGGCCGACCTCGAGGAGGTCAGCCGTGCCTTCCGCCTCACCGGCTGGCAGCGCTTTTGGCGCCTCGAAGTGCCGTTCGCGATGCCGGGCCTGGTCTGGAACACGATGCTGTCGATGTCCGGCGGCTGGTTCTTCGTCGTTGCCTCGGAGGCGATCACGCTCGGCAACAACACCTGGCAACTGCCGGGGGTCGGCGCCTATGTCGCCAAGGCGCTAGAGCGGCGCGACATCGGCGCCGTGTTCTGGGCGATCGGGGCGATGCTGCTGGTCATCCTCGCCTACGATCAGCTGCTGTTCCGGCCGCTGGTGGCCTGGTCGGCGAAGTTCCGTGTGGAAACCACGGCAAGCGCGACGGCCGAGGACCCGTGGATGCTGGCCATGCTGCGCCGCACGGCGCTGCTGCGCCGCGGCGGCGAGGAATTGGGCCATCTCGTCGGCTTCGTCACCGGCCTGCCGCTGCGGCTCCCCGGCCTGCGGCGGGCGCGCGCGTGGAGTGCCGCATCGACCCTGGCCGGCGACATCGTGTTCGGCCTCGTCGTCGCCGCCGTCGTCGCCTTCGCGCTGTGGCATACCGTCAGCTTCGTCGGGCAGACGCTGCACTGGTCCGATCTCGGCCAGGTCGTGGTCCTGGGCGGCATCACCCTGCTGCGTGTCATCGTGCTGATATCGCTGGCCTCGCTGGTCTGGGTCCCGGTCGGCGTCTGGCTCGGCCTGCGCCCCGCCTGGGCCCGGCGTGTTCAGCCCGTCGCGCAGTTCCTCGCCGCCTTCCCGGCCAATCTGCTGTTCCCGCCCTTCGTCGTCGTCATCGTCACGTTCCACCTCAACCCGGACATCTTCCTCACGCCGCTGATGATCCTGGGCACGCAGTGGTATATCCTGTTCAACGTCATCGCCGGCGCCGCGGCCTATCCCGGCGACCTGCAGGAAGTGGCGAGGAATTTCCGCGTCGGCGGCTTCCTGTGGTGGCGTCGGGTGATCCTCCCGGGGATCTTCCCCTATTTCGTGACCGGCGCGCTCACCGCCTCGGGCGGTTCGTGGAACGCGGCAATCGTCTCCGAGGTCGCCTCCTGGGGCAACACCAAGCTCGCCGCGCATGGACTCGGTGCCTATATCGCCGAGGCGACCAACGCCGGCGATTTCCACAAGATCGTGCTGGGCGTGGTTGTGATGTCCGCCTTCGTCGTCACCTTCAACCGGCTCCTCTGGCGCCCGCTTTATGACTATGCGAGCCGGCGCACGGTGCTTGGTTGAAGGCGGGCTTGGTTGAAGGCGGGCTTGGTTGAAGGGGGCCGGGTCAGGGAGCCAACCATGGACGCAACTACCGCCGACACGCTCATCGAGGTGCGCGGCTGCCGCCAGTCCTACCACAAGGAGACGAGCGCCGACCTGCTGGTGCTCGACGACGTCGAGCTGGCGCTGCGCGAGGGCGAGATCGTCGGGCTGCTCGGCCGCTCGGGCTCCGGCAAATCGACGCTGCTGCGCATCATCGCGGGGCTGTTGCGCCCGACCGCCGGCGACGTGACCTGGCGCGGCCAGCCGCTCACCGGGCCGGTGAGCGGCATCGCCATGGTTTTCCAGAGCTTTGCGCTCTTCCCCTGGCTGACCGTCGCCGAGAATGTCGAGCTGGGGCTGGAGGCCCAGGGGGTGGCGCGGGCCGAGCGCGAGAAGCGCGCCGAGGAAGCGATCGACCTGATCGGCCTCGGCGGCTACGAGAGCGCCTACCCCAAGGAACTCTCCGGCGGCATGCGCCAGCGTGTCGGCCTCGCGCGCGCCCTCGTCGTGCATCCCGACCTGCTGCTGATGGACGAGCCTTTCTCCGCGCTGGACGTGCTGACAGCGGAGACGCTGCGCACCGACCTCATCGATCTGTGGTCGGAACGCAGGCTGCCGCTCAAATCCATCCTTATCGTGACGCACAACATCGAGGAGGCGGTGCTGCTGTGCGACCGCATCCTCGTCTTTGCCTCGAACCCCGGCCGCGTGGCGCATGAGCTGCGCGTCCCCTTTTCGCACCCGCGCAACCGCCTCGACCCGGCCTTCCGCCAGATGGTGGACGACATCTACGCGGTGATGACACGCCGCGCGCCGAGCCTGGCCAAGCCCGGGGCCATCGCCGCCCCGCCGCCCGAGGTCACCACCACCACCAAGCTGCACGCGGTGTCGACCAACGTGCTCGCCGGCCTGATGGAGACGGTGGCCGCGCCGCCCTATGACGGGCGCGCCGACCTGCCCGCCCTCGCCGCCGCCCTGCAGCTCGAGGCGGACGAGCTGCTGCCGTTCGGCGAGACCCTGCAGCTGCTGCATTTCGCCGAGTTCGAGGAGGGCGACATCCGGCTCACGGAAGAGGGGCGGGTCTTCGTCCAGGCCGACACCGACGACCGCAAGCAACACTTCGCCCAGGCACTGCGTCAGTACGTCCCCCTCGCCGCGGCCATTCGCCGCACGCTCGACGAGCGCTGGAACCACCGCGCTTCCTCCGTCCGCTTCCTCGACGAGCTCGAGGACCACATGAGTCCCGAATATGCCGAGGAGACGCTGCACGCGGTCATCTCCTGGGGACGCTATGCGGAGCTCTATGCCTATGACGAGGAGGCGGCGCAGTTCTTCCTCGAGGCGGAGGTCGCGGACACTTCCGGCTGACCTGGCCCCAGGCCGTCCCAGCCCCCCCTTTCGGCGGGCAGGCCGTGTGCTAGGAATGAGCATTCCGGCTTCAGGGAG
>JAJXSZ010000036.1:0-505 GCA_021784255.1 Pseudomonadota bacterium
CATCGCCATCGCCGCGGACGCGATCACCATCCTCGACTACAAGACCGACCGCCGCCCGCCGGCCGCGGCGGCCGCGGTGCCGGCGGCGTATCTGCGCCAGATGGCGGCCTATCGCGCGGTCATCGGTGCGGCGCTGCCCGGCCGCGCGGTGCGCTGCGTGCTGGTCTGGACCGTGGGGGCCGTGGTGATGGAGCTGCCGGGGGCGCTGCTCGACGCCTATGCGCCGCCCCGCGCCGGCGGTCAGGATGAACCGGGTCGCGCCAGCGCTTCGGGGTTGACGACGTTGACCGGCGATCCGGCGGCGTAGGCGACGATCTGGTCGAAGACCTCGGCGAACTGCACCTCGTAGTCCTCGCGCGTCACATAGCCGATATGCGGTGTGCAGATGCAGTTGGGCAGCGCGAACAGCGGGTGCGCGAGCGCCGGCTCCTGCTCGTAGACATCCACCGCCGCGAAGCCCGGCCGCCCGGCGCGCAACGCCGCCTCCAGCGCGCCGGGCTCGACC
>JAJXSZ010000036.1:515-15452 GCA_021784255.1 Pseudomonadota bacterium
ATTCCTTGTCGGCTGGTGTTGATCAGCATCGCCTCCGGGCGCATGCGCGCGAGCAGCGCCGCCGTCACGATGCCGCGCGTCGCCGGCAGCAGGCGCATGTGCAGCGTCACGATGTCGGCGCTGGCATAGAACGCCTCGGCACTCGCCGCGACCGCGTGCCCGTCCGCCGCGGCGCGGGCGCGGGATTCCTCGCGCGCCCAGACCAGCACCGGCAGGCCGAAGGCGCGGCCGACCCTGGCCACCTCGGCGCCGATCCGGCCGTAGCCGTGGATCCCGAGCGTTTTGCCGCGCAGCGTGTGGCCCATGCCCCATTGCCAGTGCCCGGCGCGGGCGGAGGCGATCTGCTCGGGCAGGCGGCGCGCGGCGGCGAGGATCAGCGCCCAGGTCAGCTCGACCGTCGGGTGCGACGGGCCGCCGGTCTGCAGGTTGGAGGAGACGACGATGCCGGCGCGGGTGCAGGCCGGCACGTCGATATGCGGGTAGGCGCCGCGCTGGCTGATCAGCCGCAGCTTGCCCAGCCGCTCGACCAGCGCCGCCTCGATGCGCGTGCGCTCGCGGATCAGCACCAGCGCCTCGGTGTCGCGCAGCCGCTCGGCGAGGCGGTCGGTGTCCTGCACGTGGTCGTTCCAGACCGTGACCGCGTGCCCGGCGAGCTTTGCATAGCAGGGCAGGGTGCGCAGCACGTCGAACACGTCGTCGAGGATCGTGACTTTCATATCCGCCGCCTTCGCCTGGGCTTGCCCGCAGCATGGCGGCGGGGCCGGCGCCTGTCCATCGCGCGCCCGCCCCACGGCCGGGCTTGATCGCGGCTGGACGCCGCGCCACCTTCACGCCCTGCGACTCGGGGAACACAGATGAGCGAGCACACCAAAAACGTCACCGACGACAGCTTCAGCGCCGACGTCCTCAAGGCGCCGGGGCCGGTGCTGGTGGACTTCTGGGCCGAATGGTGCGGCCCGTGCCGCGCGATCGCGCCGGCGATCGACGAGATTTCCGCCGAATACGCCGGCAAGCTGACGGTGGCGAAGGTGAACATCGACGAGAACCCGATGACGCCGACGCAGTACAATGTCCGCGGCATCCCGACGCTGATGCTGTTCAAGGGCGGCAAGCCGGTGGCGACCCAGGTGGGCGCGGCACCGAAGAGCGCGCTGCGCCAATGGGTCGCCAACGCCCTGTGACGAGCGGGGCGTGATGCGCGCCGCCGCCCCGGCCTTTCTTTCCGCCGCCCGGCTCGATGCGCTGGGCCTCGCCACCGGCGAGGTGGTGGAGGCGATCGAGCAGGCGATCCGCGCGCAGGCGGCGGGCACGCTGAAGACCGCCCCCAAGGCCTATCTCCAGCCCGGCGACGGCCGGCTCGCCCTGGCGATGCTGGCGCTGGACGCCGAGGTGATGGTGGTCAAGGCGGTGATGGCCAATGCCGCCAACAAGGCGCGCGGCCTGCCCTCGGTGCTCGGCAGCGTGCTGGTGCTGGACGGGCAGAGCGGCGAGCCCCTGGCGGTGCTGGACGGCCCCTGGGTGACGGCGGTGCGCACGGCGGGGCTCTCCGCGGTCGCGGCGAAGCGGCTGGCGCGGGCGGATGCGTCCAGCCTCGGGCTGATCGGCTGCGGCGTGCAGGCGCATTCCCACCTCGCGGCCTTCGCGGCGATGTTCCCGCTGCGCCGCGTGCTGGTCGCCGGGCGCGGGGCGGCGAACCGCGACGCGGTGATGGCGGCGGTGCGTGCGCGCGGGCTCGAGGCCGTGGCGGCCGATGCCGCGGACGCGCTCGCGGCGGACATCGTCGTGAGCTCGGTCGATCTCGGCGTGACGCCGTTCCTCGATGCGCGCCGGCTGCGTCCGGGTGCCTTCGCCAGCATGGTGGATCTCGCGGTGCCGTGGCTCGAAGCCGGGCTCGCGGGGTTCGACCGCATCGCCGTCGACGATCTCGCGCAGGAGCGGACGGTGGACCGGCCGATGGTCCCGCTCGGGCGCGTCAGCGGCGACCTCGCCGGCCTCGTGACCGGCGCGATGCCGGCGCGGCTGGATGCCTCGGAGCGGACCGGCTTCGCCTTCCGCGGCATCGCGCTCGGCGATATCGCGCTGGCGGGCCTGGTGTGGCGGCGCCTGCGCTGAGACCCGTCCGCCCCCAGCCCCGGAGGGACAACCTCCGTCGCAACGACATCTAGGTCGGCAGCGTCCCGTCCGCCTTGAGCACTTCGCCGGCGAGATAGAGGCTGCCGCAGATCAGCACGCGGGCGGGCTGCTCGCGGGGCAGCGCGGCCAGCGCCGCGGCGACGGTCGGGCCGGGCAGGGCCACTCCGCCGGACGCGGCGACGATGTCCCCGACCGCCATCGCCAGGTGCTGCCCCGGTTCCGCGACCGCCCAGAGCGTCGCGGCGTGCGCCAGGATCGGCGCCAGGAAGCCGGCGCTGTCCTTCGACTTCTTCATGCCGACCACGACATGCGTGGGCCGGTCGGTCCAGGTCGCGAGAAACGCCCCGATCGCCGCCCCGCCGCCCTGGTTGTGCCCGCCATCGAGCCACAGCTCCCAGCCGGCGGGCAGGGATTGCGCGAGCGCGCCGTGCAGGCGCTGCAGGCGCGCGGGCCAGGTGGCGCGGGCGATGCCGGCGGCGATCGCGGCCTCGCCGATGCCCAGCCGCGCGGCGCGGATCGCGGCCACCGCGATGCCGGCGTTGTCGTGCTGGTGCGCGCCGGCGAGCGAGGGGAAGGGCAGCGCGAGATCGGTCGCCGCATCGTGCCAGGCGAGGCCGCCCGGCGTTGCCGCGATGCTCCACTCGTGGTCCCGGCGCAGCAGCGGCGCCGCCATGGCCGCGGCCTGCGCCTCGATCACCGCCATCGCCTCGGCCGGCTGGCACCCGGTCGCCACCGGCACGCCGGGCTTGATGATCCCCGCCTTCTCGCCGGCGATCTTGCCCAGCGTGTCGCCGAGGAACTCGCGGTGGTCCATGGAGATCGAGGTGATGGCGCAGGCCGCCGGGTGCTCGACGACGTTGGTCGCGTCCCAGCGCCCGCCGAGCCCCACCTCGAGCACGCAGAGATCCGCCGGGGTCTGCGCGAACAGCAGGAAGGCCGCGGCCTGGATCGTCTCGAACACCGACAGCGGCGCGTCGGCATTGACCCGCTCGACGGTGCCCACCGCCGCCTCGAGCAGGGAATCGGAAACCAGCGTGCCGGCCAGCCGGATGCGTTCGTTGAACCGCACCAGGTGCGGCGAGATGAAGACGTGCACGCGCAGGCCCGCCGCCTCGCCGATCGCGCGCATGAAGGCGCAGGTGCTGCCCTTGCCGTTGGTGCCGGCGACGTGCAGCACCGGCGGCAGGCGGCGCTGCGGGTCGCCGAGGGCGGCGAGGATGCGCTGGATCCGCCCGAGCGAGAGGTCGATGAGGTTCGGGTGGCGCGCCTGCAGCCGCGCGATCAGCCCGTCGGTGCGGTCCGACATCGCGCCTAGGCGGCTTCCTGTGTGGCGACGCCGAGCAGGCCGATGATGCGCGCGAGGGTGGCCGGCAGTTCGCTGCGCTTGACCACCATGTCGAGGATGCCGTGCGCCAGCAGGTATTCCGAGCGCTGGAAGCCTTCCGGCAGTTTCTCGCGCACCGTCTGCTCGATCACCCGCGCGCCGGCGAAGCCGATCTCCGCGCCGGGTTCGGCGATCTGCACGTCGCCCAGCATGGTGAAGCTGGCGGTGACGCCGCCGGTCGTGGGGTCGGTCAGCACGGGGATGAACGCCAGGCCCGCCTCGCGCACCATCTGCACCGCGGCGACGGTGCGCGGCATCTGCATCAGGCTGATCGCGCCCTCCTGCATGCGCGCGCCGCCGGAGGCGGTGAAGACGATCAGCGGCGCCTGCTGCAGCACGGCCAGCCGCGCCGCGGCGACGATCCCCTCGCCCACCGCCGCCCCCATGGAGCCGCCGATGAACTCGAACGCCATCGCCGCGACCACCGCCTGGTGCCCGCCGATGGTGCCGTGCGCCACCACCAGCGCGTCCTCGAGCCCGGTCTTCTCGCGCGCCTCGCGCAGCCGGTCGGTGTAGCGCTTGGTGTCGCGGAAGCGCAGCGGATCGAGCGCGACCTTGGGCAGCTCGACGCGGGTGAAGCTGCCGGGATCGAACGTCCATTCCAGGCGCTGCGGCGCCGGCACGCGCAGATGGTGGCCGCAATGGTGGCAGACGCGGCGGTGGCGCTCGAGCTCGGTCGCGAACAGCATCTGCTGGCAGGCGGGACACTGCGTCCAGAGATTGTCCGGTACCTCGCGCCGCCCGAGCAGGGTGCGGATCTTCGGGCGGACATATTCGGTGAGCCAGCTCATCGCTTCGTCCTCAGGCTGTCGCGCGCGCCACGCGCACCGCATCGGCGAGCGCCTTCACGCCGGCGAGCACCGAGGGCACCGTCGCGGCGGTGGCGTGTCCGTCGGCGTCGAGCGTTGCGGCCATGCCGTCGATCAGCGCCGAGGCGACGACGGCGGCATCCGCGACGCGCACCGCCTCGGCCGCCTGCGCGGGCGTGCGCACGCCGAAGCCGATCGCCACCGGCAGGCGCGTCGCCTGGCGGATGCGCGGCAGTGCCGCCGCCAGCTCGTCGCCGCTGGCGCTGCGCGTGCCGGTGATGCCGGTGATGGCGACGTAGTAGACGAACCCCGAGCTGCCCTCGAGCACGAGCGGCATGCGCGCGTCGTCGGTGGTCGGGGCGACCAGGCGGATGATGTCGAGCCCGGCCCGGGCGGCGAGCGGGGCAAGCAGGTCGCTTTCCTCCGCCGGCAGGTCGACGACGATGAGCCCGTCGACGCCGGCGGCCGCGGCATCGTCGCAGAACCGGTCGGTGCCGTAGGAAAGGATCGGGTTGAGGTAGCCCATCAGCACGACCGGCGTCGTGCTGTCGCGGGTGCGGAACGTGCGCACCATGGCGAGCGTGTGGCGCAGCGTCGCCCCGGCCTTGAGCGCGCGCTTGCCGGCGGCCTGGATGATCGGCCCGTCCGCCATCGGGTCGCTGAACGGCACGCCGATCTCGATCAGGTCCGCGCCCGCCGCGGGCATGCCGGCGAGCATGGCGGCGGAGGTCTCGCGGTCCGGGTCCCAGGCTTCGAGGAAGGTGATCAGCGCGCCGCGGCCCTCGCGCGCGAGTTCGGCGAAGCGGGTGGCGATGCGGTTCACGGCGCGCCCCCCCTTCACAGCCCGACCCCGAGCGCCGCGGCGACGGTGAAGATGTCCTTGTCGCCGCGGCCGCAGAGATTCATCAGCACGATGGCGTCGCGGTCCATCGCCGGCGCGATCTTGGCCACCTGCGCGAGCGCGTGTGCAGGTTCCAGGGCCGGAATGATTCCCTCCGTGCGGGTGCAGAGCTGGAACGCCGCGAGCGCTTCCTGGTCGGTGGCGGCGACGTATTCGACGCGGCCGATGTCGTGCAGCCAGGAATGTTCGGGGCCGATGCCGGGGTAGTCGAGGCCGGCGGAGATGGAGTGCGCCTCCTGGATCTGCCCGTCCGCGTCCTGCAGCAGATAGGTGCGGTTGCCGTGCAGCACGCCCGGCCGCCCGCGCGAGAGCGAGGCGGCGTGGCGCTCGGTGTCGAGCCCGTCGCCCGCCGCCTCGACGCCGACCAGCCGCACCGAGCGGTCGTCGAGGAACGGGTGGAACAGGCCCATCGCGTTCGAGCCGCCGCCGATGCAGGCGACCGCGACATCGGGCAGCCGGCCGGTCGCCGCCCGCAGCTGCGCCTTCGCCTCCTCGCCGATGACGGACTGGAAGTCGCGGACCATCATCGGGTAGGGGTGCGGGCCGGCAACCGTTCCGATCAGGTAATAGGTGTCGCGCACGTTCGCGACCCAGTCGCGCAGCGCCTCGTTCATCGCGTCCTTGAGCGTGCCGGCGCCGGAGGTGACCGGCCGCACCTCGGCGCCCAGCAGCTTCATGCGGAACACGTTGGGCTTCTGCCGCTCGACGTCGGTGGCGCCCATGTAGACGGTGCAGGGCAGGCCGAACAGGGCGCAGACGGTGGCGGTGGCGACGCCGTGCTGGCCGGCGCCGGTCTCGGCGATGATGCGCGTCTTGCCCATGCGCCGCGCCAGCAGGATCTGGCCGATGCAGGAGTTGATCTTGTGCGCGCCGGTATGGTTCAGCTCGTCGCGCTTGAAGTAGATGCGCGCGCCGCCGAGCTCCGCGGTGAGCCGCTCGGCGAACCAGAGCGGGCTCGGCCGGCCCACGTAGTCGCGCAGCAGCCGCTCGATCTCCGCCTGGTAGGACGGGTCGGCGCGGGCGGCGCGGTAGGCGGCCTCCACCTCGAGGATGAGCGGCATCAGCGTCTCGGCGACGAAACGTCCGCCATAGGCGCCGAAGCGGCCGCGCTCGTCGGGGCCGGTGCGCAGCGAATTGGGAAGCGGGGAGGCGGTCATGGGCTGGTTCACCGCGTCCTCTTAGCAAGGCAGCGGGCGCGGGTCACGCCGTGCCCGCCGGGTGCTGCCGGGCCGGCACGCGGGGGCGCCGGGCGGTCAGTCGGCGGCGGCGTCGGCCGCCGTGGCGGGGACGCGCTCCGGGCGCAGCGCCAGGGCCGCGCCGGACAGCATCGTCACCATGCCCAGCGCCTCGAAGACGCCGATCCGCTCGCCGAGCAGCAGCACGCCCGCGATCACGGCGATCACCGGCGAGACGAAGGCGTAGGTGCCGGCCTTCGCCGCTCCCCAGTCGCGCACCAGGAGGTAATACATCATCGTCGCGCCGATGGCGCCGGGGAAGACCAGGTAGAGCCAGCCGAGCCAGGCCTCCCACCCCCAGTCGAAGTTGAGCGCGTGCAACGCCCCGGGCTCGAACAGGAGCGAGCCGGTGACCAGTGCCAGGCCGCCCATCAGGTTGGTGACGGCGGCCAGTTCCACCGGCGGGAAGCGGCGCATCATCGGCCGGATCAGCAGCGAGCCCCAGCAATAGGCGAGCGTCGAGACGACGATGCCGCCGGCGCCGATCAGCTCCGCGGCCGAGAGCGAGCCCTGGGCCGCCTGCGGGCCGAACAGCAGCAGCACGCCGGCGATGCCGATGCCGATCGCGACCAGGCGCATGCGGGTGATCCGCTCCTGGCCCATGCCCCAGCCGAGGCTGAGCAGCGCCAGCGGCGTCAGCGCCGCGCTGATCACCGCGGCGATGCCGGAGGAGACGAAGCGCAGCGCGTAGAGCTGCACCACCTGGTTGACGACGATGAGCAGCAGGGTGACCGGCGCCAGGATCACCATGTCGCGCGCGGTGATGCGGCGGCGATGGCCGCGCGCCGCCTCGAGCCCCAGCAGCACCAGCCCCGCGCAGCTCCAGCGCAGGCCCGCCATCATCGCCGGGGGGATGGCGGCGATGCAGACTTTCATCCCGAGCCAGGTGCAGCCCCAGATCAGGCAGACATACCCGAACTGGAGGTGCTGGCGGGTCAGACTGAAGCGAGCGCGGCCCGCGGCGGCTGAGGGAGGCGCTGAGGTGATTTCCATAGGGCTCGCGGTGTCCGCTGCGGCGAGACTAGGCGGCGCGCCGTGCGGCGTCATCCGCCAACTCCGCGCAGCCGGCATGCACGCCGGCGGCCGGCGGGCGGCGGAGCGACATGCCCGCCGCGAGCCTCAAGCCGCCGGCCGCCGGAGCGATATCCGACCGGATCGGATCATCGGGCCGGATTTCTGGCTCTAGTGTGGCGCGGGCACGCCCGGCGCCAGGGCGGAGATGTCGTTGCCGTTGACGAGAAGCTTGTGCCCGTCGAAGGCGAGGTCCCAGACCATGGCGTCGCCATCGGCCTTGCCGAGCCCCTTGAGGAACAGCAGGCCGGCCAGCATCTGGCGCGCCTGCGGATCGGCGGAAAGCTCCTTGATCGCCGCGTCCAGGCCGGTCGCGCGCACCGTCGCGGTGCCCTGCGCGTTGCCCGGCCCGCTCGAGGTCAGCGTGCCGTGGCCGGTGATGTGCGCGGGGCCGGTGTCGATCGCCAGCCGGTCGATCGCGATGGTCGCCGGATGCGCGTTCAGCACCGTCATGACGAGGCTGGGAAAGGCGCTGCCGCCGGGGTTGTCGACGGCGGCGTCGAGCGTCTGGCGCAGCGTCGAGGCGTCGATGCCCGCCAGGCGCGGCTGCAGCACCAGGTGGCTGGGCACGAACGCGGCCAGCGTGCCGGAGGGGATCGCGGGGAAGGAGGGTTTGTCGAGCCCGATGTCGAGCGCCAGGCTCAGCGTTCCGTCATGCTCGCCGAACGTCATCGCGAAGCCGAGATGGCCGATCGCGCCCTGCATCGGACCGGGGCCGTGAATGACCAGCCCGTCCTCGGATTCGCGCAGCGCGATCGAGGTGGCGCCGGTCGCCAGCGCGGCGATCAGGTCATGCAACTGCTTGCGGATCGCCGGGTCCGGCGGGGTGGCGGCGGCCGGCGGCTGCGGCAGCGTGGCCAGCGTGCTGATCGCCAGCAGGCCGGCGCGCAGCTCCGCCAGGGAAAGGTTCACGATCCGCAACGAGGTCACCGCGCGTTGCGCCTCGCTGCCGGTCGCCAGCTTGCCCACCACCGAGGTCGTGCGCAGCCCCTTGAGGGTGCTGGTGCTCACCAGCGTCGCGCGGCCGTCCTGGGTCGGCGTGAGCCGCAGCGTGCCATCGGCGCTGTCGATATGCATGCCGCTGCCGACCTGGGCGCCCTGGCCGCTGATGTTTTCGTCGGCGGCGTGCATCGCGACGCTGCTCGGTGTCGCCAGCGTCGTATCGATGACGCCGGAGAACGACAGCTCCTTCGCCGTCATCACGGTCATGCTGGCCATGCCCTGCGGCGGGTGGTCGATGCTGACCTCGACACGGCGCGGCGCCGCGCCGTTGCCGATCCGCCAGCGCCCGCCGCCGAGCGGCGTCAGGTCGGCGCCGATGGAATCGCCGCCGATGCCGCCGCCCTTCCAGCGATGCGCGATGGGGATTTCGATATGATAATGATCGCCCTGAGCGGTGGCTTGCAGCAGGTCGGTCGGCGGGGCCAGCGCGCCGAGCATGCTGGCGAGCATCGCGTGCACGCCGTCGACGATGCCCTGCGCCCCGGCCGCGTCGATGGCCGGTGGCGGCGGCGGAGCGGGCTTCGGTGCCGGCGCTGCCTGCGGCGGCGACACCGGCGCCACGCTCACCGGCTTCGGCGCCGGCGCCTGGTGGCGGTTGACGACGAAGGCGAGGGCCACGCCGCCGAGGACCAGCACGGCGGCGACGAGCATCGGGGGGCGGAACGAGCGCATGGCGCAACCATAACGCATCGCCGTCGCGCCGCATGCGGGATTTTAGCGGGTCGGCGCGCGATGTGACAGGAGGCGCGCCACAGGGGCGACTGGCGGCGGTGCGCGGTCGCTGCCCGGCGGGCGGCGCTCAGCCGGCCGCCCTGGCCGCGGCGATGAAGGCGCGGATCCGGGCCGGGTCCTTGTGCCCGGGCGAGGATTCGACGCCGGAGGAGACATCGACCGCCGCCGCGCCCGCCGTCACGATCGCCGCCGCAACGTTTTCCGCCGTCAGCCCGCCGGCGAGCAGCCACGGCCCGGGCGCCCGCCAGCCGCGCGTCAGCGACCAGTCGAAGGCGCTGGCATTGCCGCCCGGCCGGCTCGCCCCCGCCGGCGCGCGGCCCTCGATCAGCAGCGCCGCGGCACCGGCCATCGCCGCGGGCAGGTCGGCGCGCGCGCTGACCGCAACCGGATACCAGAACGGTTTCGCCGCCTGCGCCGCGATCGCGGCGGCACGTTCCGGGGGCGTGTAGAGTTGCAGGATATCGAGCGGCACCGCGTCGAGCACGCGCGCGACCTCGTCATCCGCCGGCTCGACGAACAGGCCGACGAGCAAGGGGCCGCCGGGCAAGGGGCCGCCGGGCGGGCGGCGCTGCGCCAGCGCCGCGGCCTGCGCCACGGTGACGGCACGCGGCGACCGCGCGAAGAAATTGAGCCCGATCCAGTCGGCCCCGGCCCCGAGCGCGGCGTCGAAGCCGGGCGCGTCGTTGAGGCCGCAGATCTTGACCCGGATCAAGGCCGCGGCAGGGCGGCGTCCGGGCCCGTCGTGGCGGCGCCGCGCGCGTCGCGCAGTTGCGCGAGGTCGGTGGCGAGCCGCTCCGCCCGCCGCTCCGCGCGGCCGGCACGCCGGCGCTGGGCGAGTGCCGGCAGCCACATCAGCACCGCGCCCAGCAGGAAGGCGATGGCGGCGGGCGCTAGGATGGCGATCGCCAGCGGCAGCTGGATCGTCACATCCGTCGGCCACAGGCCGAGCTGCACCATCTGCCGGTTGGACAGCGCGAAGACGACAATCACCAGGATGAAGGGTGCCGCGAGGATCAGCCGCAGCATGCTCGCCCGCCTCAGCCGCCGCGCTTGCCGCGGTTGACGCGCTCGCGCAGTTCCTTGCCGGCCTTGAAGAACGGCACGGCCTTTTCGTCGACATCGACGGACGCGCCGGTGCGCGGGTTGCGCCCGACGCGGGCATCGCGCTTCTTGACCGAGAATGCACCGAAGCCGCGCAGCTCCACCCGCTCGCCGCGCGACAGCGCCGCGGTGATTTCGTTGAACACGGTGGCGACGATCGTTTCGACGTCGCGCGCCGTGAGATGCGGGTTCGCTGTTGCCAGCTCCGCGATCAGTTCCGACTTGGTCATGGCCTCGCTGGTGTTGCCGTCCCTGAAATCGCTGTTACAGGCTTGCGGACTTTCCCCGCGTTGCGTCGGACGCTGCCAGAACGGATCGTTGGCGTCAATCGCGATACCGGTGCAAGTGCTTGTCCGCCAACAAAAAAGCTCCCGCCACGAGGGCGGGAGCCTGTTTGCCGTCGGGCGGTGGCCCGGAGCCGCTCTTCGGCCCGACCTACTCTTCCGTCTGCGCCTGCTGGTTGCGCCGGCGGATGGCTGCGCCGAGGATGTCGCCGAGCGAGGCGCCGCTGTCGGAGGTGCCGTAGTCGGCGATCGCCTGCTTGTCCTCCTCGACCTCCTTGCCCTTGATCGTGAGCTGCAGCTTGCGGGCGGAACGATCGATCGCGGTGACCTTGGCATCCACCTTCTCGCCGATCGCGAACCGGTCGGGCCGCTGCTCGGCCTTGTCGCGGGCGAGCTCGGCGCGGCGGATGAAGCCGGTGAGCACCTCGTCGACCCGCACCTCGATGCCGTTGGACTGCACCGCGGTGACGACGCAGGTGACGATCGCGCCCTTGTGGACGCGGTCGAGCACCGCCGCCGCCGGGTCATCGTGCAGCTGCTTGATGCCGAGCGAGATGCGCTCCTTCTCGATGTCGATGTCGAGCACCTTGGCCTTGATGATCTGGCCCTTCTCGTACTTCGCCATCGCCAGCTCGCCGGGCTCGTCCCAGGAGAGGTCGGACATGTGCACCATGCCGTCGATCTCCGGCGCGAGGCCGACGAACAGACCGAACTCGGTGATGTTGCGGATCTCGCCGTCGATGGTGGAGCCGATCGGGTGCTCGTCCTGGAACTGCTCCCAGGGGTTGCGCTGCACCTGCTTGAGGCCGAGCGAGATGCGGCGCTTGCCGGCGTCCACATCGAGCACCATCACCTCCACCTCCTGGCTGGTGGCGACGATCTTGCCCGGATGCACGTTCTTCTTGGTCCAGGACATTTCGGAGACGTGCACCAGCCCCTCGACCCCCGGCTCCAGCTCCACGAAGGCGCCGTAGTCGGTGATGTTGGTGACGCGGCCGGAGTATTTGGCGCCCGGCGGATACTTCGCCATCACGCCTTCCCACGGATCGGTCTCGAGCTGCTTCATGCCGAGGCTGATGCGCTGGGTGTCCGGGTTGAAGCGGATCACCTGCACGCGCACCTGCTGGCCGATCTGCAGCGCCTCGGACGGATGGTTGATGCGCCGCCAGGCGATGTCGGTCACGTGCAGCAGCCCGTCGACGCCGCCGAGATCGACGAAGGCGCCGTAGTCGGTGATGTTCTTGACCACGCCGTCCAGGATCATGCCTTCCTTGAGGCCCTGGATCAGTTCGCTGCGCTGCTCGGCGCGGGTTTCCTCGAGCACCGCGCGGCGGGAGACGACGATGTTGCCGCGGGTGCGGTCCATCTTCAGGATCTGGAACGGCTGCGCCTGGCCCATCAGCGGCGTGACGTCGCGCACCGGACGGATATCGACCTGGCTGCCGGGCAGGAACGCCACGGCGCCGCCGAGATCGACGGTGAAGCCGCCCTTGACGCGGCCGAAGATCGTGCCGTTGACGCGCTGCTGCGTCTCGAAGGCGCGCTCGAGCGCGGACCAGGCCTCCTCGCGCCGCGCCTTCTCGCGCGAGAGGACGATGGCGCCGTCGCGGTCCTCGTAGCGCTCGACGAACAGCTCGATGACATCGCCGGGCTTCACTTCGGGCTTCTGCCCGGGGGCGGCGAATTCCTTGAGGGCGACGCGGCCCTCGCTCTTGAGGCCGACATCGACGATGGCGAACTCGTCGGTGAGGCGGACGACGCGGCCGGTGACGACCGAGCCGTCGAAGGCGGTGTCGCGGCCGAGGGTTTCCTCGAGCAGCGAGGCGAAATCCTCGCCCCCTGGCGTGTGGCTCTGGGGCGCGCGCGCGGGCGCGGTGGCGGTAGCTGACATGCTGTGCTGGATGACCTTGTTGCGCGGCTGGCCGGGGGCCGGGAGCCGCTGTGGCAGGCGCGCCGGGACCGGCACGACTTCCCGCCGCGGGGCGGGCACGGGGATTGACGCCGGAACCTCCCGGCGGCCGCGGACCATCCGCGATGCGCGCGCACATAGGGTTTCGCCCGCCGGAAAGTCAAGGTTCGCCGTCGCCGCCCGCCGTCGCCGCGCCGCCGTCGCCGTCGCCACGGTCGTCTCCGCTGCCGGCTAGCGTTGCCCGATCAGCGCCAGCGCCGCCGCGAACACCGCGTCCGCGTCCTGGTCCGTGGTGTCGAGCTCGACCGCATCGGCGGCCTTCTTGGCCGGCGCGGCGAGGCGCCGGACATCGCGCTCGTCGCGCGCCGCAAGTTCCGCCGCCACGTCCGCGAACGGGCGGAGCATGCCCTTGGCCTCGAACTCGAGGCAGCGGCGGCGCGCGCGCTCCTGCTGGCTGGCGGTGACGAACAGCTTCACGTCGGCATCCGGGAACACCACGGTGCCGATGTCGCGCCCGTCCAGCACCGCGCCGCGCTCGGCGCCGAAGCGGCGCTGGAAATCGAGCAGCTCGTCGCGTACTGCCTGTTGGGCGGCGACCAGGCTCGCGGCTTCGTCCGCCTCCGGCCCGCGCAGGTCGGCGCGGTCGAGATCCTCCGGGCGCAGCGCGCGGGCGGCGGCGAGGGCGGCGGCGCGGTCCGCGGGGTTGCCGCCGGCATCGAGCACCCGCCGGCCGACGGCGCGGTAGAGCAGGCCGGTATCCAGATAGGGGAGATGGAAATGCGCGGCCAGGCGGCGCGCCAGCGTGCCCTTGCCCGCCGCGGACGGCCCGTCGATGGCGATGATGCGTGGCGCCATCAGGCCGCGACCAGCGCCGGGGTCTCGCCGGCGAGGCGGTTCATCAGCGCGACGAAGCCCGGGAAGCTGGTGTCGATGAAGCCGGTGTCGTCGACCGCGACCGGCGCATCCGTCGCCAGCCCCAGCACCAGCGCGCTCATCGCCAGCCGGTGGTCCATGTGCGTCGCCACCATCCCGCCGCCGGCGGGCGGGCGGCCGGTGCCGTGCACCACCAGGTCGTCGCCCTCGATGCGCACCTGCGCGCCGTTGGCGGTGAGCAGCTCGGCGGTGGCGGCGAGACGGTCGCTTTCCTTGACCCGCAGCTCCGCCAGCCCGCGCATGCGCGTGGTTCCGGTGGCGCAGGCGGCGGCGACCGCGAGCACCGGGTATTCGTCGATCATCGAGGGCGCGCGCTCGTAGGGCACATCGACGCCGCGCAGCGCGCCATGGGCGACGACCAGGTCGCCGACCACCTCGCCGCCCGCCTCGCGCCGGTTGGCGAGCGTGATGGCGGCGCCCATCTCCAGCAGCGTCGTCAGCAGCCCGGTGCGCAGCGGGTTGAGGCCGAGGTCGCGGATGGTGACGTGCGAGCCCGGCACCAGCAGGGCGGCGACCAGCGGGAAGGCGGCGGAGGACGGATCGCCGGGCACCGCCACGTCGCGGGCGCGCAGTTCCGGCTGGCCGGCCAGCGTGATGCGCCGCCCGGCGCCTACTTCCTCCACCGCCACGCGGGCCCCGAAATGGCGCAGCATCGCCTCCGTGTGGTCGCGCGTGGCCTCGTTTTCCTCGACCACGGTCGCGCCCGGCGCGTGCAGGCCGAACAGCAGCAGCGCGGATTTCACCTGCGCCGAGGGCACCGGCGTGGTGACCGCAAGCGGCAGCGGCTCGCGCGGCCCCTGGATCGCCAGCGGCAGCCGCCCGCCCTCGCGCGCGAGGAACGTGGCGCCGCCCAGCGCCAGCAGGTCCGTGACCCGCCGCATCGGCCGCCGCCGCAGGCTGGCGTCGCCGGTCATCACCGAGAGGAACGGGTGCGCCGCCAGCACGCCGGCGAGCAGCCGCGCGGCGGTGCCGGAATTGCCCATGTCGAGCACGTCCTCCGGCTCCGCCAGCCCGCCGACGCCGCGCCCGGCCACCAGCCAGTCCGCGCCGTCGCGGGCCACGCAGGCGCCGAGCGCGCGCATCGCCGCCGCGGTGCGCAGCACGTCCTCGCCCTCGAGCAGGCCCTTGATCCGGGTCTCGCCGACGGCGAGCGCCGCGAACATCAGCGCGCGGTGGCTGATCGACTTGTCGCCCGGCACCGTGCAGACGCCGCTGAGCGGGCCGGCGGGCCGGCGGGAGGTGAGCGGTTTCGGCGCGGCGCTGGGGCTGGTCATGGCGCGGCGATAGACCATGTGGCGGCGGCCGGCGCAACGCGACGCGCGGCGGCGCGAGCAGCCGCAGGCACGCCGTGTTTGACAGCGGCTCCGCCCGGTGGCATGCGCGCCGGCCGCGGCGCCAGCCGGTTCCGCTCGATCCGGACGCCCCCGCTACGAACGCCCCCGC
>JAJXSZ010000235.1 GCA_021784255.1 Pseudomonadota bacterium
CGCCGGGGCGGCGGTGCTCGGGCCGGCGGCGCTCGGCTTCATGATCGTGCTCGGCACCGTCTTCGAGGGCCGCTACCGCGCGAGCCGGGCCGACGGGCTCGGCCCCGGCTGGGAGCGCACCGCCGAGCGCTTCCGCGAGCCCGACGGCGCGGTGGTCGAGGTGTGGTTCAACCGGGCGACCGGCGAGCGGCGCTACGTCAGGAAGTAGCGGCCGGATCCGCGCCGCCTGCGTGGCGGGCCAGGCGCCGGCCGCCGGCAGGGGCGGGTCGGCGGGAGCTGGTCGCGCGCGCCTCAGTTGCGCGGCAGGCGCAGGCTCGCCGGGGCGTCGGGGTTCTGGGCGCGGTGGCGCAGCAGGTGGTCGGCGAGGACGCATGCCAGCATCGCCTCGCCCACCGGCACGGCGCGGATGCCGACACAGGGGTCGTGCCGGCCCCGGGTCACGATCTCGGTCTCGTTGCCGGCGGCATCGACCGTGCGCCGTGGCGCGAGGATGGAGCTGGTCGGCTTGACCGCGAAGCGCGCGACGACCGGCTGGCCGGTGGCGATGCCGCCGAGGATGCCGCCGGCGTGGTTGGCGAGGAAGCGGACCGCGCCTGCCTCGATGCGCATCTCGTCGGCGTTCTCCTCGCCGGTGAGCGCGGCGGCGGCGAAGCCCGCGCCGATCTCCACCCCTTTGACGGCATTGATGCTCATCAGCGCGGCGGCGATGTCGGCGTCGAGCTTGCCATAGACCGGCGCGCCCAGCCCCGGCGGCACGCCCTCCGCCACCACCTCGATCACGGCGCCGCAGGACGATCCGGATTTCCGCACCGTCGAGAGATACGATTCCCAGGCCGGAACCGCGGATTTGTCCGGACAGAAGAACGGATTGTTATCGACCTCGTCCCAGTCCCACCGGCCGCGGTCGATCCCGTGCGGGCCCATCTGGACCAGGGCGCCGCGGATCGTCGTGCCGACGAGGAGCTTGCGGGCGATCGCGCCGGCGGCGACCCGCATCGCCGTTTCGCGCGCCGAGGACCTGCCGCCGCCGCGATAATCCCGGATCCCGTATTTCGCGTGGTAGGTGATGTCGGCATGCCCGGGGCGGAACGTCGTCGCGATCGCGGTGTAGTCGCGCGAGCGCTGGTCCGTGTTCTCGATGACGAGCGAGATCGGGGTGCCTGTCGTCATCCCCTCGAAAACACCGGAGAGGATGCGCACCGCATCGGCTTCCTGCCGCTGGGTGGTGAATTTTGACGAGCCCGGCCGCCGCCGGTCGAGGAAGGGCTGGATATCCGCCTCGGCCAGCGCGATGCGCGGCGGGCAGCCATCCACCACCGCGCCGATCGCCGGCCCGTGGCTTTCGCCCCAGGTCGTGACGCGGAACAGGTGGCCGAAGCTGTTGTGCGACACCGCCAGGCGCTCAGCCGGCCACCGCGATGTCCGGCGCGTCCGGGTTCTTCATGCCGACCAGGTGGTAGCCGGCATCGACGTGGTGCACCTCGCCGGTGACGCCCGAGCCGAGCTCGGAGAGCAGGTAGAGCGCCGCGCCGCCGACTTCGCCGATGGTCACGTTGCGCCGCAGCGGCGAGTTCAGCTGGTTCCACCGCAGGATGTAGTGGAAGTCGCCGATCCCCGAGGAGGCGAGGGTGCGGATCGGCCCGGCGGAGATGGCGTTGACGCGCACCCCCTGCCCGCCGAGATCGGCCGCGAGGTAGCGCACCGAGGCTTCGAGCGCCGCCTTGGCCACACCCATCACATTATAATGCGGCATGACGCGCTCCGCCCCGAGATAGGAGAGCGTCAGCATCGAGCCGCCCGCGGGCATCATCGCCGCCGCCCGGCGCGCCACCGCGGCGAAGGAGTAGCAGGAGATGTCGAGCGCCTGCAGGAACGCCTCGCGCGGGGTATCGACGTAGCGGCCGCGCAGATACTGCTTGTCCGCGAAGCCGATGCCGTGGACCAGGAAGTCGAGCCGGCCCCAGGCCCGCTCGATCCCGGCGAAGGCGGCGTCGATCGCCTCGTCGTCGCCGACGTCGCAGGCCAGCAGCGTCGGCACGCCGAGGCTCTCGGCGAGCGGGCGCACGCGCTTTTCCATCACCTCGCCCTGGTAGGAGAAGGCGAGCTGCGCACCCTGGGCGGCGCAGGCGGCGGCGATGCCCCAGGCGAGGGAGCGGTCATTGGCGACCCCCATGATCAGGCCACGCTTCCCCTGCATCAGCGTGCCCTCGGCGGGCTTCTTGATCTCGTCCATGCCTGCATCTCTCGCGCACCCCCCGTTCCGGCGCAAGCCGGACCGACGCGCCCGCCAGCTCCTGAAGCGGCGCCGCGCGCGCCCACTTGGCGGCGGGGCGGCGGCGTTCCATAACGTCGCCCCCATCGAAAGGCCGCGTGCGTGGACCAGGACCCATTCGCCCAGCTCAACGCCTGGCTCGCCGAGGCCGGGACGAGCGAACCCAACGACGCCAACGCGGTGACGCTGGCCACCGCGACGGCGGACGGCGTGCCCTCGGCGCGGGTGATGCTGCTGAAGGGGATCGACGGGCCGGAGGCGAACCCGCGCGGCCTCGTCTTCTACACCAACCTGCAGTCGCGCAAGGGCGGGGAACTGGCCGCCAACCCGCGCGCGGCGCTGCTGTTCCACTGGAAGACGCTGCGCCGGCAGGTGCGCGTCGAGGGCACGGTCCAGCCGGTCACGCCGGCCGAGGCCGACGCCTATTACGCCAGCCGCCCGCGCGTCTCGCGCCTCGGTGCCCATGCCTCGGACCAGTCGCGGCCGCTGGCCGCGCGCGCGGTGCTGGAGCAGCGCGTGGCGGAGCAGGAGGCGCGCTATCCCGGCGAGGACGTGCCGCGCCCGGCGCACTGGTCCGGCTTCCGCCTGGTGCCGCGGTATTTCGAGTTCTGGCGCGACATGCCGTTCCGGCTGCACGAGCGGCAGACCTACACCCGCGACGGGACCGGCTGGCGCGGCGGGATGCTGTTCCCCTGATCCCGGCCGGGCAGCGCGAGGCCGCTGCTTTTCTGCGCGGTCTCGCCGGCAGGGACCCGATCGAGACGCATATCTCCGCCGTCTTCGTCGGCACCGACCTGGTCTGGAAGCTGCGCAAGGCGGTGCGCCTCGACTATGTGGACTTCTCGGCCCTGCCGGCGCGCCTGGCGGCGGCCGGGCGCGAGATGGCGCTGAACGCCGCGCACGCGCCCGGCCTCTACCGCGGCGTGCGCATGCTGACGCGCGGCCCCGGCGGCATCGCCTTCGACGGCGCGGGCGAGCGGATCGACGCGGTGACCGAGATGGCGCGCGTCGCGGCGGCGGATTTCCTCGACGCGCGCGCCGCCGCGGGGGAGCTGGCGCCGCCGCTGCTCGACGCGCTGGCCGACAGCGTCGCTGCCTGGCACGCCACCTCCGCCGTGGTGGCGCGCGACCAGGCGCCGGCGCTGGCGGCGGTGATCGCCGGCAATGTCCGCG
>JAJXSZ010000037.1 GCA_021784255.1 Pseudomonadota bacterium
CCTCATGTGGGTGGCGATCGAGCTGGCGACCCTTGCCACCGTGCTGATGGTCGGCATCTACCGTACCCACGAGGCGCTCGAGGCGGCCTGGAAATACTTCATCCTCGCCAGCGTCGGCATCGCGCTCGCGCTGTTCGGCACCATCCTCGTCTATCTCGCCGCGGCGCCGGTGGTCGGCACCGGACTGCAGGGCATGACCTGGACCGTGCTGGTCGCCCATGCCGGCGCCTTCGAGCCCGGGCTGCTCAGCGTCGCCTTCATCTTCCTCTTCCTCGGTTACGGCACCAAGGTCGGCCTGGTGCCGCTGCACGCCTGGCTGCCGGACGCGCACGCCGAAGGGCCGACACCGATCTCGGCCGTGCTCTCCGGGCTGCTGCTCAACGTCGCGCTCTACGCCGTGCTGCGCTTCAAGATGCTGATGGCCGGCAACCCGCGCGTCATCGCGCCCGGCCCGCTGATGGCGACGATCGGTCTGGTGACGCTGATCTTCGCCGCGTTCATGCTTTACCGCCGGCGCGACATCAAACGCCTGTTCGCGTATTCCTCGATCGAGCACATGGGCATCATCGTGTTTGCCTTCGGCATGGGCGGCCCGCTCGCCAACTTCGCCGGGCTGCTGCAGATGACGATGCACAGCCTCACCAAATCGGCGATCTTCTTCGCCGTCGGCCATGTCGCGCAGGCCAAGGGCACGCAGAAGATCGCCGACATCCGCGGTCTGACGCAGTCGCACCCGGCGCTGGGCTGGACCCTGGTGGTGGGCGTCCTGGCCATCGCCGGCATGCCGCCGCTCGGCATCTTCATGAGCGAATTCCTGCTGGTTTCCTCGACCTTCGCCCGCTCGCCCCTGCTCGCCGTGCCGCTGGTCTTCGGCCTGTTCCTGGCCTTCGCCGCGCTGCTGCTGCGCCTGCAGGGCCTGGTCTTCGGCGAGCCGACGGGACGGATGGCGCCGGTCGAGGCCTCCTACGTGCCGACCTTCGCGCATCTGGCGCTGGTCGCGGTGGCCGGGATCTATCTCTCGCCGGTGCTGGTGACCTGGTTCCAGCACGTCGCCGCGATGCTGGGCTAGGCGATGGGGGCGCTCGAGGATCTGCTGGCGTCGGGCGCGCCGGTCGCGGGGCCGGCGCCGTGGCCGCGCGTCGTCCTCGACGCCGTCGGCTGGACCGCGATCGGTGAGGCGCTCGCCGAGGGCGCGCTGAGCCTCGCCGCGCTGTGGGGCGAGGCGGATGCGGTGCACGCGGCACTGCTCGACGAGACGGCGGCGAGCCTCGCGGTGGCGACGCTCGCCTGCCCCGACGGGCGCTTCCCCTCGCTCGGCCGCCGCCACGCCGCTGCGATCCGCCCCGAGCGTGCCATCCGCGACCTGTTCGGCCTGGTCGCGGAGGCGGCGCCGGACGCCCGTCCCTGGCTCGACCACGGGTGCTGGGCGGCGCGCCAGCCGCTGGGTCGGGCGCTGCCGCAAGAGCCCGCTGCGCCCTATGCGTTCCTGCCGGCCGAGGGCGAGGGCCTGCACCGGATGGCCGTCGGCCCGGTGCATGCCGGCATCATCGAGCCGGGCCATTTCCGCTTCGCCGTCAATGGCGAGACCGTGGTGCGGTTGGAGACGCGGCTGGGCTATGCGCACAAGGGGATCGAGGCGCTGATGCAGGGCGCCACGATCGAGCGCGCCGCCGGCCTCGCCGGCCGCACCTCGGGCGACAGCACCGTCGCCTACGCGCTGGCCTTCGCCCGCGCGGCCGAGGCGGCGCTCGGCGTCGCGGTGCCGGCGCGGGCGCACTGGCTGCGCGCGCTGATGGCCGAGCTCGAACGCCTGGCCAACCATTTCGGCGACATCGGCGCCATCTGCAACGACGCCGGATTCGCGCTGATGCTGGCGCATTGCGCGATCCTGCGCGAGCGTGTGCTGCGCACCGCCGATCACTGCTTCGGCCATCGCCTGATGCGCGACCTCGTCGTGCCCGGCGGCGTGGCGCTCGACCTCGAGGCGCCGGCCGCGGCGAGCGTGCGCGACCTGCTCGCCGAGATCCACCGGCAGTTTCCCCGCCTCATCGCGCTCTATGAGGGCACCGCCTCGCTGCAGGACCGCACCTGCGGCACCGGGATCGTGGCGCCTGGCCTGGCGCGGCGCTTTGCCGCCGGCGGCTATGTCGGGCGCGCCAGCGGGCGCGACTTCGACGCGCGGCGGATGCCCGGCTACCAGCCCTACGGGCAGCTTCGCTTCGAGGTCCCGGTGTTCGAGCGCGGCGACGTCGATGCCCGCGTCTGGGTGCGTATCCGCGAGGTCGAGCAGAGCCTGTCGCTGCTCGCGCAGATCCTCCAGGCGATGCCGCCGGGCGCGATCCGCGTGAACCTGCCGCCAGGCGGCGGGGAAGGGATGGCGCTGGTCGAGGGATTCCGCGGCGACATCTTCGCCTGGCTCAGCCTCGACGCCGCCGGGCGGGTGCGCCGCTGCCACCTGCGCGACCCGTCCTGGTTCCACTGGCCGCTCGTGGAAGCGGCGATCGAGGGCAACATCGTCGCCGACTTCCCGCTCTGCAACAAGTCGTTCAACTGCTCCTATTCCGGCCACGACCTGTGAGGCGTCGATGCGCACGCTCCTGTTCCGCAGCCTGATCGCGACCCCGCTCTCCCAGCCCCTGCCGCCGGGGCCCGAGGTCGCGCTCGACACCCTGGCCACCTGTCTCGACGGCGCGGCACGGCGCCGGCTCGGCCGCAGCCTGGCGATCCGCGCGCTCGATGCCGGCTCCTGTAATGGTTGCGAACTCGAACTGAATGCGCTGAGCAACGCGTTCTACGACCTGGAACGCTTCGGCCTGCGCTTCGTCGCCTCGCCGCGCCATGCCGACGTGCTGCTGGTCACCGGGCCGGTGACCGCCAACATGCGCGAGGCGCTGGCGCGGACCTACCAGGCGATGCCGGGGCCGAAATGGGTGGTCGCGGCGGGCGCCTGCGCGATCGACGGCGGCGCCTTCGCCGGCAGCTACGCCGTCCTCGGTGGCGCCGCCGCCGGCGTGCCGGTCGATCTGCGCCTGCCGGGCTGCCCGCCCCGGCCGCACGAGCTGCTGCGCGGGCTGCTCGCGCTGATGGACCCGCCGCGCCGCCACGACGCCGGCGATCCGCCGGGCGATCGCGCAGCGCCGCGCAGCGCCTGAGCGCGCCCACCGTGCGCCTTGGGACACCCGGCATTTCCGGGTTATACGTCGCCCGCCTCCAGGGGTAACCCCGGTCCATGCGGGCCGCGACCCCGGGCCCGATTCCCGTGACCTCGCCCAGACCTGCAACCTCTCCCTGAGATCGACGACCGGAGTGCACAACGCGTGGATATGCCTTCGTCCAAGGTAGCCCAGCCGCTGTGCTGGACGCCCGAGCTGGCGGCATCGCCCGTGACCGGTGTCGGGGGGAGCCATCTCGGCGCCGCCCATGCTGGCGCCGCCCATGCTCGCGCTGCCGGCCTGCCGCACGCCCGACCCGATGGCGCCGTCGTGCGCCAGCCGGTGCGGGCGGCATCGCCCTGGCCGGGCGGCCTGGCATGACGCCCCCGCCCGACGACGCGCCGGCGGGCGGCCGGCCCGGCTCCGCCAGCGCCGACGCCGCTCGCCGGCGCGCTGCATCGGAGGGTCGGTCCCGCCTGCCGGCACGTCTCCACTCCCTGTTCCCCGGGCTGTCGGTCTCCCACCAGGAGACATTGATCGTCTCGGCGAGCCGGCACGCCCGACGACGCGGCCGCGCGCCGATTGTCATCGCGACCCCGCTGATCCTGCCGCCCGCCGAAGCGGCGCGTCTGGTGCAGGAACATTCGCTGGGCGGGATGGTCGTGCGCCATGACCTCGAAACCCTCGCGCAGCTGCGCGAAGAACGGCCCGATATCGCACTCGGAGCCTACGCGCCGGTGGGGCGCTGGGTCCTGCCGCCCGGCGCGCTGCATGTCTATTTCCTCGGATCCTGGCGCCGCATCACCATCGCGATGCTGCGCGAGGCGGTGCGTTGCAACCTGCTGTCGCTGGTCGCGCGATGCGGGGCCGGCTGGATCGACATTCCGCTGCACCGCCTGCGCATGGTGGCCGATCAGCGAAACCGCCTGCGTCAACGGCTCGAACGGGTGCTCGCGCGCGCCGGCGGCAGGCCAGGCCAGGCACCGACTGCCAGGGTCGATCAACCGGTGCTGCGCGGCATGATCGCCGCGGGGATGGCCAATCCCGCCTTCATCCCGGTTCCCGGTCGCGTGATCGAGGTCTGCGGCAATCTGTCGCCGGGCGGGGCGGAGCGGCAGATGGCCTATACCGCCTGCGGAATGAACGGCACCGACCGCATCGAAAGCTGCCAGGTGCTCTGCGACTTCCTGAGCCCGGCGCACCCGGCGCGGTACGATTTTTACCTGCCGCTGCTGCAGGCGGCCCGCGTCCCTGCGCGGGTGATCGCGGGGCGCTTCCACGACCGCGACGCGGTCGCTGCCGTGGCGGCCCTGTGCGCGAGCGTCAAGGCGCTGCCGCAGGAATTGCTGCTCGATGTCGCCAATCTGTATGCCGAGTTCGTCTGCCTGCGGCCGGAAGTGGTGCATGCTTGGCTGGACTGGAGCAACATCAGGTCGGGCCTCGCCGCGGCCCTCGCCGGCGTGCCGCGCATCGTCCTGTCGGGGCGCAATCTCAGCCCGGCGCATTTCGCGCTCTACAAGCCGTATATGGATCCGATCTACCAGCTTCTCTGCGAGCTGCCCAATGTCGTGCTGCTGAACAACAGTCAGGCCGGTGCGGAGGATTACGCGGCCTGGCTCGGACAGCCGGCGGAACGCATCAAGGTCATCTACAATGGCTTCGATGCCAGCGTGGCACGGCCCGATGCGGCTCAGGCGGCGGCGATGCGCGGGCGGCTCGCGATCCCCGGGGAGCGGCTCCTGGTCGGCGGCGTGTTTCGTTTCTCCGCCGAAAAGAGGCCGCTGCTCTGGGTCGAAACCGCGGCGCGCGTGGCCCGCGAATGCCCCGACGCCTGGTTCGTCCTCTTCGGCGACGGTCCGATGCGCGAGGAGGCGAAGGCGCTGGCGCAGCGGCTCGGGATCGGTGACCGCGTGGTGATGCCCGGGGTTTCCGCCGACGTGTTCACGGCGATGCGGGCGATGGACGTCTTTCTCCTGACCTCGTTCGCGGAAGGCCTGCCCAATGTGCTGATCGAGGCGCAGTGGGTGGGCACGCCGGTCGTCGCGACGGCGGTCGGCGGCGCGCCCGAGGCCGTGGACGACTCCCGCACGGGCTGGGTCGTCGACGGCGCCGACCCGCTGATGCTGGCGCAACGTGTGGTCGGCGTGCTCCGCGACCGCGCGTGGCGCGACCGGGCGCGGACCCTCGGCCCCGATTTCGTCGAACGGAAATTCGGCATGGCGAGGATGCTGAGAGAGACCGTGGACGTGTATTTCCCGCCCGACTGAGGCGCTCCCGGTCCGCCATCAGGGGGCGGCGAACCGCGCAAGCCACGCCGGCGGCCCGGCCGCCCGGCGCGGCGTCGTTCAGGCGCGAAACGACCGCAGGAGACGCCCGAGGGCGGAGGGAAACCGCACCCGGTAGACACGCCCGTTCCGCCGCGGGTCGGTGTTGTCCGAGCTGGCGAAATGGAGCGTGGTTCCCGCGTGCGAGAAACGGCCCCGGCCCAGACGGCCGATAGCCTCCTGCGCGCTGTGCCGGGGACCGAGCGGCAGGTGATCCTCGAAGAGCTCGACCACCGACACGTCTGCCCGATCCCCGCGATCGCCCGCGCCGGCGAGGCGCAGGTCGATCCGCCAGCCATGCCCTCCCTCCTTGCGCATCCTCGCGGGATTGAGCGTGCGCCACCGGTCACGCGGCGCGATGGCGCCCAGCGCCACGGCCCTGGCGGTCGCTCGCGGCGCATAGGGGGGAATGCCCGTCTGCGGCGGCACGATCTCGGTCCGGGTCGGCACGACGACGGGAGCGCGCGACCATGCGTCCTCGGTGGCGACCGCCTCGCGCATCGTCGCGGCGGTCGCCGTCCGGGCCGTCACGGCCATGAGCCGGTCGCCATTGCCGATCAGCAGCGGGCGGTACGTGTTGAACAGGTTCGCGTACTCGGCAAGGCTCGCGAGCCGCCCGCCGCCGGGGCCGAACACCACGTCGCTGAACTCGATCTGGTTCACCACCACCGGCGCGAAGGCGAAGCGGCCGACAAGTTGCGACAGCGTATCGACCGTCAGGCTGCGCACGTGCTGCCAGCGATGGAACAGCACCGTCCCGCGCGGATCGACGCAAGAGCCCAGCTCCAGGTCCTCGTTGTTGGGCGTGGTGATGATCAGCAGTCCGTCGGGCGCGAGCAGCCGGTCGATCAGCGCGAACGCCTCCGGCAGCGCCTCCTCGAGGATATGCTCGATCACCTCGAACATGCAGATCACGTCGAAGCGTGGCCCGTCGTAATCGGGCCCGACGAAGCCGAGGAAGCCCGGCTCGTTGCCGACATTGGCGGCGATCGTCATCTGCCGCCCGTGCGAGGGCTCGAAGGCCGCGGCGCGAAACCCGTTCGCGACCAGGTGGCGCACGAAATGCCCGTCGCCCGAGCCGAAGTCGAGCACCCGCTTGGAGGGGTCGAGATAGGGCCGGATCGCGGTGAGGAGGTAGGGACCCGCGAGCTTGCCGAACGACAGCTCGAGCAGGCGGGTTCGCGCGAGCGCGTCCCAGAACCCGGCGACCAGCTCGGGCGTCCAGGCGACGCGCTCAGGCATGGGTTTTCCTCCGGCCGCCGCCGGCCTGCCATGGGCCTCGCATCGTCCGGGCGGGCCTCACGGCCGTGCCGCCGCGATGGCGGCGTCATGCGGCACGACGATCGAGTATCGACGGGCGTTGCGGGTGGGGTCGCTGCCGTCGCTGGTCGAGAAATACAGCAACCGGCCCCAGTGGGAGAAGCGCCCGCCGCCATACCGGGCGATGTCGGCATGGGCACTGTGCGGGCGGGCGAGCTGACGGTCGTCCTCGAACAGGAAAACCGGCGATCCGGTCTGCTGGTCCGCGGCCCCGGCATCGTCCGCGAGGGAGGCGAGGTGCGGTACGGGCGCCGTCCACATGGCGCCGCGCTGGTGTGTCGGCGCGCCCGCCAGCGGCTCGCGCCGCGCCGCGACGGCCGACAGGCGGCTGGCGTCGAACCCGGCGACGCCGGCGATGGCGGCTGGGATCCGCACCGTGCCGGACGCGTCCGGCGCGTCGATCTCGCCGAGCAGGCGATCGCCCTGCAGCAGCAGCCAGCCCGGCGCGGCCGTCGCGGCGGCGGGCGGGTTGGCGAGGCGGGCGCCGATGCTGCCGTCGGCGGCGCTCTCCGCTGCGACGAGGCGCCGGCCGAAGCGGCGGCTCAACAGGCGGCTGCCCGGTATCGGCTGGTCGATCAGGGTGCCGGCCGGCGCGGCGCGGCGGAACACGAACTCGTTGCAGCCGGTCCCGCTGCTGCGATCGACCAGGTTGGTCAACTCGAACCCATCGCGCGCGAACGCGTCGACGATGGTATCGACATCGGCGCGCTCATAGGGGAAGCCGCCGATCCAGTCGATCCAGTCGTGCCACCGGTTCATGCCGCGCGCCGACAGGTTCTGGTAGTCCGTCCAGGTGCGCAGATAGGCCCCGAGCGCGCGCCGGCGCAGGTGTCCGGCGAGGATCCGCGCCTCCGCGGCGCCGATGATGCCGAGCGCGAAGGGCAGGCGCAGCGGCGGCGGCAGGGCGTTGTAGCGGCGCTTGATGCGCCACCACCAGTCGGTCTTCGCGCCGAGGTCGTTGTAGATCGCGATGAACAGCCGCCCGCCGACCGGCACCAGCGGTTTGACGTTGGCGAACGCTTCCGCCATCGCGCCGGTGTGGTGCAGGACACCCCACGAATAGACGATGTCGAACTGCCCGAGCTGGCCCATGAACGCCCGGTCGAGCACCGAGCCGCGCAGCACCCGCCAGGACGGGTCCTCGGCGTAGTAGCGGCGGCGCAGCTCCGTCGTGCAGGCGACCGATTGCGGGTCGTAGTCGAACGACGTGACGTCCGCGCCCAGGCGCCGCGCGACGAGGCTGAACAGCCCGCTGCCGCTGCCGACATCGAGGAACCGCATGCCATCGAGCCGGGGCAGCTTCAGGAGCTGGCACAGCGACCGCTCGGCGATACCGATCCGCTCGTCGGTGAGCGTCGTCAGGAACCGCGCCCAGTTCTTGCCGAACTCGAAACGGGATCCCTGGCTGACTTCCTTGCGGTGCGGGTCGATCTGTTCGGCCATCAGTCGGTTTCTCAGCTCTCGTGTTTCTGTTCAAGGGAGGCCGGGCACAGCACGACGACCCCCTGGCCGGTCGGCAGGTGCAGGACCGGCTCCGGCCGGCCGGCGAAGAACTCGTCCATCGCCCGCCGCGCCCCGGGGCAGGTATCGAAACCGTAATCGTCGCACAGAATGACCGCGCCTGGCACCATCCGCGGATGGAAGAACTCGAGCGCGTCGTGGGTCGGCTGGTAGAGGTCCACATCGAGGTGCAGGAAGCAGAAGCGCTGGTCGGCCGCTTCCGCGAACCGCTCCGGGATCCAGCCCGGGTGGAACACCGCGCGCCCGGCATAGGGGCCGAGATTGGCCGCGACCTCGGCTTGCCCGCAGGCCAGCGCGCCGGCGCGCCAGAATCCGCCATCGGTCGCGCCGGGGGCCGAGAGTCCGGCGAACGAATCGAACAGATGCAGCCGTCGCTCGCCCGGCGCCTCGGCGATGGCCTTGGCGGCGAGATAGGCGCTCGCGCCGCGGAACACGCCGCATTCGGCGAGCTCACCCGGCTGGCGCAGGGCCAGCTTCAGCATCTCGCGCAGCACCAGCTTGCGGTCGAGGCTGCGGTAATTGGCGGTGTCGAAGCGCTCATAGTCGGCGATGAGCTCGGCGTCGTGGAAGAATGAGCGCCCCCATTCCGGCAGCTTGACGTCCGGCACGAAGGTTTCGAACAACCGTTCCCCCCAGGCGTAGCGCTGTTCGGAATCGAGCCCCGCCGGATCGACGGCGGCAGCGGCGGCAAGCACGGCGAGGCGGCCCGAGTGAGCGGCTGGATCGACCAGCGCCGTGTAGCGGTGCCGGTCCGCCCGGCTACCCGGGGTCGCGCAGGAAAGATAGATCTGCTCCCCCCAGTGCGAGAAGCGGCCGGCGCCCTGCGTGCGGATGTCGTCGTGCCGGGCGTGGCCGGGCCCGATCTCCTGCCCGTCCTCGAACAGGCGCAGGCCGGAGCGTTCCGGTGCGAGGCCGTCGTCGCCCTCGCCGATCCCGGCGGGCGCTGGCACGGTCCAGCACAGCCCGGCTTCGCGGCGCGGGCGGGGCAGGGGGATCAGGCGGAGGGGCATGAACGCTCCATCGGCGCCGCCACCTCGAAGCGCGGCTCGAGGTTCACGATCGTATCGGTATAGAGATAAGCCTCCGGCTCGACCTCGATTGCCAGCGCATCGAACCGCACATCGGCTTTCCGCCCGTCCGGAGCCGCCAGGGCGGCGGTGATGAAATAGCTGCCCGCGGCCAGGTTGGCGCGGATATGCACGTGGACGGTGGTGCGCTCGCCGGCCGCCATCGCGCCGACCGGTTCGTTGCCGCAGAGCTTGGCGTCGGTGCCGAAGACATCCTGCCCGCGCTGGTTGCGCACCAGGATGCCGACCCAGAGCGGCTCGGTCGCGGCCTGCGCCGCGATGTCGATCTCGATCACGTAGTCGCCGAGGCTGCGCACCTGGCGCACCGCGCGGCCGTGCGCGTCGCGCAGCCGCAGGGCTGCGATCTGCACCGTGCCGTCGCCGTAGCGATGCTCGCTGGGCCCGGCCTCTGCCGGCGCGCCCGGTGCGCCCGCCGGCCCGAACAGCATCTCGTGATAGGTGTTGCCGACGGTCTTCGGCGTGCCGTCCATCGCCACCCGCCCGCCGTTGAGCAGGATCGCCCGGTCGCAGATCGAAACGATCTGGTTGATGCTGTGGCTGACGACCAGGATCGACTTGCCGCGCTTCTTGAACTCCCGGATGCGGTCGAACGACTTCAGCTGGAACTTGGCATCGCCCACGGCCAGCGCCTCGTCGACGATCAGGACATCGGGATCGACGCTGGTCGCGACGCTGAAGGCCAGCCGCGCCTGCATGCCGCTCGAATAGGTGCGAAACGGCTGGTCGATGTGATCGCCGAGCTCGCTGAACTCGATCACCTCCCCGATCCTGGCGTCGATCTCGCGCCGGCTGAGCCCGAGGCACAGCCCGCCGAGATAGATGTTCTCCCGCCCGGTGTACTCGACATGAAAGCCGGTGCCGAGCTCGAGGATCGCCGAAATCCGCCCGCTCACCGCCACCGTGCCGGCCGAGGCGTCGAGCGTGCCGGCGATGATGCGCAGCAGCGTGCTCTTGCCCGCGCCGTTGCGTCCCATCAGCCCGACCACCGAGCCGCGCGCGATGTCGAAGGAGACATCGTCGAGCGCCACGAACTCGCCGTGCCGGCTGTGCCCGGTCAGCAGCTCGAGCGCCATGTCGCGCGCATGCGCATAGGTCCGATAGGCCTTGCGCAGGCCGCGCACGCGGATGGCCGGGCCGTCGTTCACAATGCGTTTCCGAAAGCCGGTTGCAGGTGGCGATAGAGGCGGTAGCCGAGGACGAAGATTGCGGCTGAGAGGATCGGCAGCACCAGCCAGTCGATCGGGCGGGTGATCGCGCCGTATAGCAGCGCGTCGCGATAGCACCAGATCAGGTAGCTGATCGGGCTCAGATGGAACACCACCTGCAGCGCGCGCGGCGCCGAGCCCGGCAGATAGAAGATCGGCTGCAGGAACATCCCCACCGACAGCACCACCGAGACGAATTCGCGCACGTCGCGCAGGAACACGCCGACGGCGGAGAGGATGTAGACGAACCCGGCCATCATCAGCGTGTGGCACAGCACGACCAGGACCAGCAGCGGCAGGGTGAAGATGCCGCCGTCATGGGCGAACGGCAGCAGGATCGCCGTGACCAGCAGCCCGACCGCGAGCGTCGGCAGCACGCCGAGGGCGACGCGCAGCGGCAGCACCTCATTGGGAAAGACGATCTGCTTGACCAGCCCGGCATTGCCGGTCACGGCGGTCGGCGCGCGGCCGAGCGCCTCCTGCACGGCGAGCCACGGCGCCAGCCCCGCCAGCATATAGGCGGCGTAGCCGACCGAGCCGGTGCTGCCGGGAACCCTGCCATGGAACAGCACCAGGAAGGCGAACACATAGACGCCCATCATCAGCAGCGGCAGGCCGATTGCCCATAGCGAGCCGAGCGCCTGTCCCGTGTACCGGTCGGCGATCTCGCGACGCGTCATCTCGCGTACCAGTTCACCGCGCCTGTACAGGGTGTTGGCGAAATGCCGGACCGCCGCCGCGTTAGGTCTCGGGTCGAGCAGCCTGCAGGCGGCCGCGAATTTGCTTGCCAGGGGTCATCCGTTTAATAGCGATCAATCAATCTATTACGCGGCATGCACCCTGTCCATCCTCGCGCCCCGACAAGGCCGGCTCGCGCGCCCGTGTCCCGCCGTCCGCTCCCCTGCGATCCGGGCGCCTGAACGATGAGGATCGTCCTGCTCACGCGCCAGCTCGGTATCGGCGGAGCGGAGCGGCAGATGTCGTATCTGGCGAACGGCCTCGCCGCGGCCGGCCACGATGTCACGGTGCTGAGCTTCTATCGTGGCGGCGCGCTGACGCCGTTGCTCGATTCCGCCAGGGTGAAGCTGGTCTGCCTCGACAAGCGTTCGCGCTGGGATCTGCTCCGCTTCATCGCGCGCTTCCTGTCCACGTTGCGCGCCTTGCGCCCGACCGTGATCTACTCGTTCCTGACCGTGCCGAACCTGCTGGCCGCCCTCGGCGGCGCGACCGTGGCCCGGCACGCCGCCGTGATCTGGGGCATCCGCGGCACCGGCCTCGAACTTGTGCAATACGACTGGCTGGCGCGGCTCTCGGTGGCGGTGGAGCGGCGCCTGGCGGGCCGCGCCGATGTCGTCATCGCCAACGCGACGAGCGGTGCAGCCTGGCTGCGCGCGACGGGCTTTCCGCCGGCGCGGATCGCGGTGGTGGCGAACGGGATCGACACCGAGGCGCTGGCACCGCCGGGCCCGGCCGCGCGGCAGGCGGCGCGCCTGGCACTGGGCTGCGCGCCGGACGATGTGGTGGTGGCGGTGGTGGCGCGGATCGACCCGATGAAGGACCACGCGACGTTTCTCGACGGCTTCGCCGCCGCCCTCGCGGTGCGCCCGGCGCTGCGCGCGCTGCTGGCGGGGGATGGGCCGCCGGCGCTCGTCGCCGCCCTGCGCGATCGTGCCGCGCGACTCGGCATCGCCGCGCGCGTGACCTGGCTCGGCGCGGTGCCGGACACCACCGGCGTCTACCGCGCGGCCGATCTGCTGTGCCAGCCCTCGGCCTTCGGCGAGGGCTTTCCCAACGCCGTCGGCGAGGCGATGGCCGCCGGCCTGCCCTGCATCGCCACCCGGGTCGGCGACTGCGCCGAGATCCTCGGCCCGCATGGCACGCTGATTCCGCCGCGCGACCCGGCAGCCCTGGCGAGCGCGCTCTGCGACTTCGCGGACCGGCGCGCCTTCCATGCCGAGCGCGGGCGGCAGGCGCGGGAATGGGTGGTCGAGCGCTTCGGCCTCGCGCGCATGGTCGCCGCGACCGAGGCCCTGCTGCTGCAGGCCGCCCGGTCGCATCGGCGCGCGGCATGACCCGGCTCTGCCATCTGATCACCAGCCTCGACGTCGGCGGCGCGGAGCAGGCGCTGCTGCGCCTGTGCCGCGGGCTGGCGGCGCGCGGCTACCGCCAGGAGGTGATCGTGATGCTGCCGCCGGGTGCGATCGCCGCGGCGCTGGCCGATGCCGCCATCCCCGTCCACTCGCTGGGGATCCGTCGCGGCTGGCCGGACCCGCGTGGCCTGTGGCGGCTGGTCCGCCGGCTGCGCCGCTCGCGCCCCGACCTGATGATGACCTGGATGTATCATGCCGATCTGCTGGGCACGCTGGCGACCCCGGTCTGCGGCGTGCCGCACCTGGTCTGGAACCTGCGCAACACCGCGATCCCGGACCGCCGCGCCCGCGTGCTGGTGCGCATCCTGGCGCGGCTGTCGCGAGTGCCGGACCTGGTGATCGCCAATTCCGTGGCCGGGCAGGCGGATCACCAGGCTTTCGGCTACCGCCCGCGCCGCTGGGTCTGCATCCGCAACGGTGTGGACACCGAGCGCTTCCGGCCCGCCGACGAGCCCCGTGCCGTGCTGCGCCAGCGCCTCGGCCTGCCGCCGGGGGGCCGGCTCATCGGCATGATCGCCCGTTTCGAGCCACAGAAGGACCACGCCACCTTCCTCGCGGCGGCGCGGCGGTTTCGCGCCCTCGACCCCGAGGCGCATTTCCTTCTCGCCGGCAAGGGAACCGAGCCGGATTCGCGCCCGTTTCAGGCGGTGCTGCGCGAGCACGGGCTGGAGGGCGCGGTGCACGGACTGGGCGTGCGCACCGACCTGCGCGATCTCTACAACGCCTGCGACCTGGCGAGTCTGTCCTCGGCCTATGGCGAGGGGACGCCGAACGTGGTGCTCGAGGCGCTGGCCTGCGGCGTGCCGGTGGTCGCCACCGATGTCGGCGACTGCCGCGCCATCATCGGCCCTTGCGGCGAGGTGGTGGCGCCGCGCGATCCGGCGGCGCTGTGCGCGGCGTGGCGGAGAGTGCTAAGCGAGCAGCTGGGAGCAGCGGCCCGGGCCCGGGCGGTGGCGATGTTCCGCGATGGCGCGACCACCGGCGCCTACGACGATTTGTTGCGCAACCTGCTGGCCGCGCCTTCCGCCGGGCACGACCACCCGCCCCGAGACCAAACCCCCGTGGCTTGCGAGGAGACCTGATCGAATGTGCGGAATTGCCGGCTATGTCCTGCTCACCTCCAGCGCCGGCGGCTTCGATCCCGCACGCCGCCTGCGCGCGATGATCGGCACGCTGCGCCATCGCGGCCCGGACGACGAGGGGGTGTGGTCGGATGCGCGGTGCGGCCTTGCCCATGCCCGGCTTTCCATCATCGACCTGTCGCCGGCCGGCCATCAGCCGATGGGCACGCCCGACGACCGCTATTGGGTCACCTTCAACGGCGAAATCTACAACTTCCAGGATATCCGCCGCGAACTCGAAGGGCTCGGGCGGCGGTTCCGTTCCCATTCCGACACCGAGGTGCTGATCGAGGGCTATGCCGCCTGGGGCGACGGGATCATCGACCGGCTGCGCGGCATGTTCGCCTTCGCGCTGTGGGATCGCCAGGAGCGGCGGCTGCTGCTGGCCCGCGACCGCTTCGGCAAGAAGCCGCTCTACTGGGCCCGGGTCGGCGAGGCGATCGTCTTCGGCTCCGAGATCAAGGCGATCTTCGCCTGGCCAGGCGTCGAGCGCACGCCCGACCGCGCGGCGATCGACGACTATCTCAGCCTGCAATATGTCCCCGCGCCGCGCACCGCCTTCGCCGCGGTGCGCAAGCTGCCGGCCGCGCACAGCATGGTGATCGCAGCGGACGCCGCGGGCGTCCTGCAGCCGGCGCCGGCGCGCCGCTACTGGGAACTGCCGCGCCCGGACGCGCCGAAGCGGGCGCGGTCGATCGACGAGCTGTCGGGCGAGCTGGTCGAGCGGCTGACCGAGGCGGTGAAGCTGCGCCTGATCTCCGATGTGCCCCTCGGCGCCTTCCTCTCCGGCGGCGTCGATTCGTCGGCGATCGTGGCGATGATGTCGCGGCTCGGCGCCAATCCGGTGAAGACCTTCTCGATCGGCTTCGCCACGCCGGAGTTCGACGAGACGGCCTATGCCCGCATGGTCGCCCGGCGCTACGAGACCGATCACCAGGAGCTGGTGATCGAGCCCGATGCCGCACGCGTGATCCCGCGCCTTGTCTGGCACTACGGCGAGCCTTTCGCCGACCCCTCGATGGTGCCGACCTATTATCTTTCCGAAATGACCCGCCAGCACGTCACGGTGGCGCTGAACGGCGATGGCGGCGACGAGGCCTTCATGGGCTATGGCCGCTACGAGACCTGCAAGCGCCTCTCGCGCCTCGACGGCCTGGCCCAGCCCCTGCGCGGCGGGCTGGCGCGAGTCATCCGCCTCCTGCCGGGCCGGGTGCATCGCCGCTACGGACGGCGGCTGAACGCGCTCGCCGATCTGCTGGCCGGCGGCGACCAGCGCGCGAGCCAGCGCTATGCGTTCACGATCACCTATTTCATGGACCACCAGAAGCGCGATGGTTACGCGCCGGAAATGGGTTCCTTCCTCGAAGGCTCGGCGCTCGACCGGCTCGACCAGTGGTTCGAGCAGGCGCCCACCCTAGCAGCCGGCGGCAACTGGGC
>JAJXSZ010000038.1 GCA_021784255.1 Pseudomonadota bacterium
GCTCGCGGCACTGGACGGGGTAACGTTCCACGCGCGGCTCGGCAGCCAGGGCGCGCGGGCGAGGCGGATCGCCAGTCTCGCCGGCAGCATCGCCGCGGCACTCGGGGCGGACGCCAATCTTGCCCGCCGCGCCGGCATTCTCTGCAAGGCCGACCTTGCCACCGGCATGGTCGGCGAGTTCCCCGAGCTTCAAGGCGTGATGGGCGGCTACTACGCCGCGCATGACGGCGAGGCGCCGGGCGTCGCGGCCGCGATCCGCAGCCATTACGCGCCGCGCGGCCCGAACGAGGCGCCTCCGGCCGAGCCGCTCGCGGCTTCGGTGGCGCTCGCCGACAAGCTCGACACGCTGGTGGGCTTCTTCGCCGTGGGCGAGAAGCCGAGCGGGGCCGGCGACCCGTTCGCGCTGCGCCGCGCCGCCCTCGGTGTCGTCCGCATTCTTCGTGAGAGCGGATTGCGTCTCGCGCTGCGCCCCATCCTCGCTGCCGCCGCCACGGGGTATGCGGAGCTGGCGGGCCCGGACGTTGCGGAAGAGGTGCTGGCCTTCATGGCCGAGCGGCTGCGTGTGCAGCTGCGCGCGGAGGGCGCGCGCCACGACGTGCTTGCCGCCGTGCTCGGCGCTGGGCTTGACGACGATCTCGTCCGTCTGCTCGCCCGCACCGATGCCGTGGCCGGCGTGCTCGCGACCGAGGACGGCGCCAATCTCCTCGCGGGCTACCGCCGTGCCGCCAACATCCTGCGCATCGAGGAAGCCAAGGACGGGCCGCATGACGGCCCGGTCGCGGCGGAGCTGTTGCGCTCGGCGAGCGAGCAGGCGGTTGCCGCTGCTGTCGGCCGCGCGCAACAGGCTGTGCCCGCCGCGCTGGCGCAGCAGGATTTCGCCGCGGCCATGGCGGCACTCGCGCAACTGCGCGCGCCGCTCGACACATTCTTTGCCGAGGTGATGGTCAATGATCCGGCGCCGGAATTGCGCCGCAATCGTCTGGCCCTGCTCGCCCGCGTCCGTGCCACGATGAACCAGACTGCCGAGTTTTCCCGCATCGAAGGCTGAGGAGGTACGCCGCTCATGACGCAATGGGTCTATGGTTTCGGAGCCGGCCGCAACGAGGGCAGTGCCTCGATGCGCGACCTCCTTGGTGGCAAGGGCGCCAATCTCGCGGAGATGGCCTCGATCGGGCTGCCGGTACCGCCTGGCTTTACGATCACCACGGAGGTCTGCACGGCCTTCTATGCGGGCGGGCGCAACTACCCGGCGGATCTCGAGGCGCAGGTGCGCAGGGCGCTGGCCGGCGTCGAGAAGGCGGTGGGCCTGTCGTTCGGCGATGCCGCGGCGCCGCTGCTGGTCTCCGTCCGTTCCGGCGCACGTGTCTCCATGCCGGGCATGATGGACACGGTGCTCAATCTCGGCCTCAACGACGTGACCGTGGCGGGGCTCGCCCGGGCCTCCGGCGACGATCGTTTCGCTTGGGATTCGTATCGCCGTTTCATTCAGATGTATGGCTCCGTCGTGCTCGGGGTCGATCATCACCGCTTCGAGGAGATCATCGAGTCGGTGAAGCTCGACCGCGGCGTCATCGAGGACACGGCACTCACCGCCGCGGATTGGCAGCTCGTCGTCGAAGGCTACAAGGAGACGGTCGCGAACGAGACCGGCAAGCCGTTCCCGATGGAGCCGTGGGAGCAGCTCTGGGGCGCCATCGGCGCGGTGTTCGGCTCCTGGATGAACCCGCGCGCCAACACCTATCGCAAGCTGCACGACATCCCGGCGGACTGGGGCACGGCGGTCAACGTCCAGGCCATGGTGTTCGGCAACATGGGCGACGATTGCGCGACCGGCGTCTGCTTCACCCGCGATCCCTCCACCGGCGAGAACGTTTTCTATGGCGAATACCTGATCAATGCCCAGGGCGAGGATGTCGTCGCCGGCATCCGCACGCCGCAGCCGCTCTCCACGGCGCGCGCCAAGCCTGGCGAGATCAGCATGGAAGCGGCGCTGCCGGGGGCCTATCGCGAGTTGCTCGGTGTCCGCGCGATGCTCGAGAAGCACTACCGCGACATGCAGGACATCGAGTTCACCATCCAGCGCAACAAGCTGTATATGTTGCAGACACGCAACGGCAAGCGCACCGCCGCCGCCGCCCTGCGCATCGCCGTCGAGATGGCCGAGGAGGGTCTCATCGACCGCGAGGAGGCGATCCGCCGCGTGGCGCCCGCTTCGCTCGACCAGCTCCTGCATCCCACACTCGATCCCAAAGCAAAACGTACGCGGCTCGCCAAGGGCCTGCCGGCGAGCCCCGGTGCTGCCGCTGGCGCCATCGTCTTTTCCGCCGACGAGGCGGAAGCGCGCGCCACCAAGGGCGAGGCGGTGATTCTGGTGCGGGTCGAGACCAGCCCCGAGGACATCCACGGCATGCATGCCGCGAAAGGTATCCTGACCACGCGCGGCGGCATGACCAGCCACGCCGCGGTGGTCGCGCGCGGCATGGGCCGCCCCTGCGTCGCCGGCGCCGGTGGCATTGCTGTCGATTACGGTGCGCAGACGATCTCCGCCGGAGGGCGCACGCTTCGCGCGGGCGAGACGATCACGCTCGACGGCGCCACCGGCGAGGTCTTCGTCGGTCATGTGCCGATGGTCGAGCCGGCGCTGTCGGGTGAGTTCGCGACGCTGATGGGCTGGGCCGATGCAGTGCGCCGGCTCAAGGTGCGCGCCAACGCCGAGACCCCGCTCGATGCCGAGACCGCGCGCAAATTCGGCGCCGAGGGCATCGGGCTCTGCCGCACCGAGCACATGTTCTTCGATCCCGAGCGCATCGGTGCCGTGCGCCAGATGATCATGGCCGAGGACGAGGCCGGCCGCCGTGCCGCTCTTGCCCGTCTGCTGCCGTTCCAGCGTGACGATTTCCGTGACCTGTTCCGCATCATGGCCGGGCTGCCGGTGACGATCCGCCTGCTCGATCCGCCGCTGCACGAGTTCCTGCCGCATGGCGATGCGGAACTCGCGGAAGTGGCGGAGGCGCTTGGGACGGATATTGCAACGATGTCGCGTCGGGCTGCCGACCTGGCGGAAGCGAACCCGATGCTCGGCCATCGCGGCTGCCGCCTCGGCATCACTTACCCCGAGATCTACGAGATGCAGGCGCGCGCCATTTTCGAAGGCGCGATCGAGGTCGTGCGCGGTGGCGGGAAGGCGCCGGTGCCGGAGATCATGATCCCGCTCGTCGGCACGCGCCGCGAGCTCGAAATCACCCGCGCGCAGGTCGTCTCCCAGGCCGAGGCGGTGGCGAAGGAGACCGGCGTTGCCATCGAGTACACGATCGGCACCATGATCGAGCTGCCGCGCGCGGCGCTGATCGCGGATGCGATCGCCGAGGTCGCCGATTTCTTCTCCTTCGGCACCAACGACCTCACCCAGACAACCTTCGGCCTCTCACGCGACGATGCCGGCAAGTTCCTTCCCGCCTATGTCGAGGCCGGCATCCTGCCGCGCGACCCGTTCGTCTCCATCGATGTCGAGGGTGTCGGCGCGCTGGTGCGCATTGCGGCGGAGAAGGGCAGGGCGACGAAGCCCGCGCTCAAACTCGGCATCTGCGGCGAACATGGCGGCGACCCGCAATCCATCGCCTTCTGCGAAAGCGTCGGTCTCGACTATGTTTCCTGCTCGCCTTACCGCGTGCCGGTGGCCCGGCTCGCGGCGGCGCAGGCGACGCTGCGCGGCGTGGCGGGCGACCGCACGGCCTGATGGCGGACGCGATCCCGGCCTCGATTCCGCGCGCGGCCCTGGTCACCGGGGCGGCGCGGCGGCTCGGGGCGGCGATCGCGCTCGCGCTGGCGCAAGCGGGTTTTTCGGTTGCCGTTCACGCCCGCGACAGCCGCGCCGAGGCGGAGGCGACGGCCGACGCCGTGCGCGCCAGGGGCGTTGGCGCCTGCGTGCTGCAAGCTGATCTCGCGCGCGAACCGGAGGTAGCGACCCTCATCGGGGCGGCGACGGCGGCGCTCGGTCCGGTCGGCGTCCTGGTCAACAACGCCAGCACGTTCGAACGCGACGAGTGGCGCGACGCCACCCGGGCCTCGTGGGATGCGCACATGGAGGCCAATCTCCGCGCGCCGTTCCGGCTGATGCAGGATTTTGCCCGCGCCCTGCCGGCGGCGGCCGAAGGGGTCGTGGTTAACATGCTCGACGAGCGCGTCTGGTCGCCGACACCGCATTTCATCTCCTACACGCTCAGCAAGTCCGGTCTGTGGACATTGACGCAGACCATGGCGTTGGCGCTCGCGCCGCGCATCCGCGTCGTCGGCATCGGTCCTGGCCCCGCGCTCGCCAACATGCGCCAGACCCCGGAGCAGTTCCGTCGTCAGGCGGAGGCGACACCGCTGGGCCGTCCGACATCGCCCGAGGAGGTCGCGCGCGCGGTGCTGGCGGTGCTGGCGCTGCCCTCCTATACGGGGCAGATGTTGGCGCTCGATGGCGGCCAGCACCTGCAATGGTCGCCCGAAAGCCCCGGTCGGGTCGTCGAATAGGAGAGCCACGTGGAATCGCCGCGCTTCGCCGATGCCGGGCTCGCGCTGCGCCACGTATTCCTGCGCGACCTGATGCTGGACGCCGCGATCGGCGTCTACGCGAGCGAACACGGGCGGCGGCAGCGCATCCGCATCAATGTCGACCTTGCGGTGGAGGATGATGGTGCGCGCCCTCTCTCGCGCGCCGCGGTCGGGCGGGACACGCTGTCGCGCGTGGTCGATTACGCGGCGGTCGCCGAGCGCGTGCGCGCGATCGTCGCCGCGGGACACGTGCGTCTGGTCGAGACGCTGGCCGAGCGCATCGCCGAATCCTGCCTCGAAGACCGCCGCGTCGCGATCGCGCGCGTGCGGGTGGAGAAACTCGATATCCTCCCCGATGCAGCAAGCGTGGGCGCCGAGATCGAGCGCCGCCGGCGCTAGTTTTCCACTTCCCGGCCGGTGGCAAGCAATTCCAGGGGCATGCTTGTTTTTGTTAAGATCATGACGCTCCTGTCATCATAGAAATCAATGAAAACAGGATGTTGGACATTTAGTAACGTTATCCCCGCTTCCCGAGACTCAGCGGCGACCGGGCGCGCGGCCGTCCTGCCGGGAACCTTCCCCACAAGGTTATCCACAGGCTTCGCCACTATTTTTGGACCCGGTCGCACCCCAAGCCCATGATCCCGGCAGAGCCTCCGCAGGAGCAGGATTCGGGCACTTCGTCACCAAAAGGTGTCGCGGTCATCGAGGCGGCGCTGCCCCGGCTGCCGCTCTCGCCCGGGGTCTACCGTATGCTCGATGCCGCCGGCGGCGCGCTCTATGTCGGCAAGGCGCGCGCGCTGCGCCGGCGCGTCACCGCCTATACCCAGTTCTCCCGCCTGCCCGAGCGCCTGCGCCGCATGGTGTCGGAGACGGTCAGCCTCGAGATCGTCACCACGCATACCGAGGCCGAGGCGCTGCTGCTCGAGGCGAACCTCATCAAGCGCCTCAAGCCGCGCTTCAACATCGTCCTGCGTGACGACAAATCCTACCCCTGGCTGATGCTGACGGAGGACCACCCGTTTCCGCAGATCGCCAAGCATCGCGGCGCGCGCGCGCGCAAGGCGTCCTATTTCGGCCCGTTCGCCTCGGCCTGGGCGGTGAACCAGACCGTCACCGCGATGCAGCGCGTGTTCCTGTTGCGCTCCTGCGCCGACACCGTCTTTGCCACCCGCGCCCGGCCCTGCCTGCTGTTCCAGATCCGCCGCTGCTGCGCGCCCTGCGTCGGGCGCATCGCCGAGGCCGACTACGCGGCGCTCGTGGACCAGGCGCGCAGCTTCCTCGCCGGTCGCGCCGGCCATGTGCAGCAGGCGCTCGCCGCCGAGATGGAGGCGGCGTCCGCGCACCTGGAGTTCGAGCGCGCCGCCTCCATCCGCGACCGGATCCGCGCGCTCACCGCTGTGCAGGGCACGGATGTCGTCAACCCGGCGAGCCTCGGCGATGCCGACGTGATCGCCGTCTGGCAGGATGCCGGGCAGAGTTGCGTGCAGGTGTTCTTCGTCCGCGGCGGGCGCAACAACGGCAACCGCGCGCATTTCCCCACCCATGCGCGCAGCGCCGAAGCGGCGGAGGTGCTCGCCGCCTTCATCGCCCAATTCTATGACGACAAGCCGCCGCCGCCGCTCATCCTGCTGAGCCATCCGATCGAGGAACGCGAGCTCGTCGAGGAGGCGCTGACGTTGAAGGCGCAGGCGCTGGGCGGGCGCAGGAGCGTTGAAATTGCGGTGCCGCAGCGCGGCGAAAAGCACGACGTCGTGCAGCACGCGCTGACCAACGCGCGCGAGGCGCTGGAGCGCAAGCTCGCGGAGAGCGCCGGCCAGGCCAAGCTGCTCGCCGGGGTTGCCGAGACCTTCGGCCTGCCGGCGCCGCCGGAACGCATCGAATGCTACGACAACAGCCACATCATGGGCGCCAACCCCTACGGCGTGATGGTCGTTGCCGGACCGGAAGGTTTCCGCAAGGCCGCCTACCGGAAATATTCCATTCGCGGCCCGATCACCCCTGGCGACGACTTCGCGATGATGCGCGAGACCCTGCTGCGCCGTTTCTCGCGCGCGCTGAAGGAGGCGCAGACGCTGCCCGATCTCGTCCTCATCGACGGCGGCGCGGGCCAGCTTTCCGCCGCCACCGCGGTGATGGAGGAGCTCGGCCTTGGCGACGTGATGCTGGTGGCGATTGCCAAGGGGCCGGACCGCGACGCCGGGCGCGAATGGTTCCACCGCGCCGGCCATCCGCCGATGCAGTTGCCGCCGCGCGATCCCGTACTCTACTTCCTGCAGCGCATCCGTGACGAGGCGCACCGCTTCGCCATCACCACGCACCGCGCCGGGCGCTCGAAATCGCTCGTCACCAGCGAGCTCGACGAGATCCCCGGCATCGGCCCGGCGCGCAAGAAGGCGCTGCTGCACCATTTCGGCTCCGCCCGCGGCGTCAAGCAGGCGGGGCTCGCGGACCTCGAGGCCGCGCCCGGCATCTCGAAGGAAATAGCAAAGAAGATCTACAGGTTCTTCAACCCCGGCTAGAGCCATAGCCGACCAGATAGAAATCGTCTGGCCGGATGTCCTGCTCTAGCCCGCCGTCGCGGACGCCGCGTGAGCGTGCGTGCTCAGCCGGCGGCCTCGACCACCAGGTCGGCGATCGCGATCGCCGCGGTGAGACCCGGGCTCTCGATGCCGAACAGGTTCACCAGCCCCTTCGCGCCGTGCACGCGGCGACCCTGGATGACGAAATCCTGCGCCGGCGCGCCCGGCGGCACGATCTTGGGGCGAATGCCCGCATAGGCCGGCTGCAAGGCCCCATCCTTCAGATCCGGCCAGTAGCGGCGGATCGCCGCATAGAAACTGTCCGCGCGCGCGGGGTCGACATCGTAGTCGATCGCGTCCACCCACTCGACATCCGGCCCGAAACGGGCCTGCCCGCCGAGATCGATGGTGAGGTGCACGCCGAGCCCGCCGGGCACCGGCACCGGGTAGATCAGGCGGGAGAACGGCGCCCGGCCCGGCAGCGAAAAATAGTTTCCCTTGGCCCAGTACTCTCTCGGCACCAGCGCGCCCGGCATCCCGGCGATGCTGCGCGCCAGCGCCGGCGCGTGCAGCCCGGCGGAGTTCACCAGCGTCCGGCAGGCGAGCGTCATGCCCGCCGCCTCGATCGTCACGCCATTGTCGGTGACCTGGCCGCGCTCGACATGGGTGTGGAACACAAACGTTGCTCCCGCCGCCTCCGCCTCGCCGCGCAGTGCCAGCATGTAGCCGTGGCTGTCCACGATTCCGGTGTGGGGCGAATGCAGCGCCGCGGCGCAGGCGAGGGCCGGCTCCAGCGCCCGCGCTTCGCCCGCCGTCAGCATCCGCATCTCCTCGACCCCATTGGCCTCGGCGCGCGCCCTGATCCCGACGAGACGCTCCGCCTCCGCGGCGTCGGCGGCCACGATCAGCTTGCCGCAGGCCCGCGCCTCCACGCCGTGCATGGCGCAGAACGCATAGAGACGCCGCCGCCCGGCGACGCACAGCCGCGCCATCAGCGAATCCCGCGGATAGTAGATTCCGGCGTGGATCACCTCGGAGTTGCGTGACGACGTGCTGGTGCCGGTTGCCTCGGCGGCCTCCAGCACCAGCACCTCGCGCCCTGCCTTCGCCAGTGCCCGCGCGGCCGCGATCCCCACCACGCCGGCGCCCACGACCACGCAATCGATGAATTCCATCCAACAGGCTTCGCGCAGCCGGCGCGTGGGTGCAAGATCGGCGCAACAACAACAGGACGGGGGGCTCCCATGCGTCGTCGTACCTTCCTTGCCGGCACCGCCGCCGGCATCGCCGCTCCGGCACTGGCCCGCGGCGCCTCGAAGAACGTGCTGAAATTCGTCCCTGACGTGGACCTCGTGTCGCTCGATCCGGTCTGGACCACCAGCTACCAGACCCGCGATTTCGGCTACATGGTCTACGATACGCTCTACGGGCAGAACGCCACCTTCGAGCCGACGCCGCAGATGGTCGAGGGGCACGTCGTCGAGGACGGCGGCAAGACCTGGAAGATGACGCTGCGCGACGGCCTCAAATTCCATGATGGCGCGAAGGTGCTCGCCCGCGACGCCGTCGCCTCGATCAAGCGCTGGGCCGCGCGCGACGGCTTCGGCCAGTCGATCGCCGCCATCACCGACGAGATGTCGGCGCCTGACGACAAGACCATCGTCATCAAGCTCAAGACGCCGTTCCCGCTGCTGCCGACCGCGCTGTGCAAGATCTCGCCCAACATGTGCCCGATCATGCCGCAGCGCCTGGCCGAGACCGACCCCTACAAGCAGGTGACGGAAGCGGTCGGCAGCGGCCCCTATCGCTGGAAGGGCGACGAGCGCATCGCCGGCGTGCGCGCGGTCTGGGAGCGCAACCCGGACTACGTGGCGCGCCCCTCGGGCAAGGCGGAATGGACCTCAGGCCCGAAGCTCGCGAAATTCGAGCGCATCGAGTGGCACATCATCCAGGACCCGGCGACCGCCATGGGGGCGCTGCAGACCGGGGAAGTGGACTGGTGGTACACGCCCTCCGCCGACCTGCTGGGAGTGCTGCAGAAGAGCCGCGGGGTGGTGACGCCGTTCGTGGTGCCCACCGGCACCATCGCGACGATGCGCTTCAACCAGCTCCTGCCGCCGTTCGACAACCCGGCGATCCGTCGCGCCATCGTCCACGCGGTGACGCAATCCGATTATATGATCGCGGTGAACGGCACCGATCGCCGGCGCTGGCGCGACGGGGTCGGCTTTTTCTGTCCTGACACGCCGATGGCCAGCGATGCCGGCATGGCAAACCTTACCGGCAAGCGTGATCTCGGCGCCGTGAAGCGGGCGCTGGAGCAGGCCGGCTACAAGGGCGAGAAGGTCGTCTTCCTGGCGCCGATGAACATTGCCTCGACCAAGGCGCTCGCCGAGGTGACCGGGGCCTTGCTGCCCAAGATCGGCATCAACCTGGACTTCCAGGCGATGGACTGGGGCACGGTGCTGCTGCGCCGCGCCAAGATGGACCCGATCGACAAGGGGGGCTGGAGCATCTTCCAGACCTCGTGGAGCGGGCTCGACCAGCTCAACCCCGCCGTTCACGTCTTCCTGCGCGGCAACGGCAAGCAGGCGATCACCGGTTGGCCCACCGCGCCGAAGCTCGAGGCGCTGCGCGACCAGTGGATGGCGGCGACGACGCTGGCCGCCCAGCGCGAGATCGCGCGCCAGATCCAGCTCCAGGCCTTCATCGACGTGCCCTACATTCCGCTGGGCCAGAGCCTGACGCCGACCGCCTGCCGTGCCGACCTCAAGGGATTGCTGCAGGGACTGCCGATCTTCTGGAATATCGAGCGGGCCTGAGCCGTCCGCATTGACTCCCGCCCCGCTGGCCGCATCATCGCGCCGATCCGTTTGGGAGAGGAACGATGAGAAAGAGGCTGGCGGGGCTTGCCGCGCTGTTGGGCGTGTTCAGCCTGGGCGGCGGCGTGGCGCGCGCCGAGAACATCACCTTCTGGACCTGGCGCCAGGAGGACAAGGGCGCCTACAACAAGCTGTTTGCCGAGTTCACCACGGCCCATCCGGGCATCCACGTCCGGTTTCGTGCGTTCCCACCCGCGCAGTACCAGACCATCGTTTCCACCGCGCTCGCCGGCGGCAAGGGCCCAGACGTGCTGCACACCCGCGCCTATGGCGGGCTCGAGCAGCTCGCAACACCCGGCTATCTCGTCGAGCTGACGCCGCAGAACGATCCCGAGCTCGCGAACCTGCCGGCTTCCGCGCGGGCGGCGCTGGCGGTCCGTTCCACGGGGAAAATATATTCCTTCGCCTTCTCCTCGCAGACGCTGGGCATCCTGGTGAACCGGCAGATCCTGGCGGCGGCGAAAGTGCCGGAGCCCGGGACCTGGGCCGAGTTCATCGCCGCCTGCAAGGCGATCAAGGCCGCGGGCAAGATCTGCATCGCCAACGGAACCGCGACCGGCTGGATGGACGAGGTGCTGGCCGGCGACCTTACCGGCCCGATGCTCGGCAAGCAGTTCTTCAAGGACGTCGTGGCCGGCAAGACGACGTTCAAGGACCCGGCCTACACCGCCGCCCTCGGCCGGCTGCTGGCGCTCAGGCCGTACATGCCGCCAGGCTACACCGGCATCGACTACCCGACCGCCCAGCAGCTCTTCCTGTCCGGCCGCGCAGCGATGTTCATCGGCGGCAGCTGGGAGATCGCCAATTTCCGTCGGCAGAACCCGAAGCTCGCGATGGACTTCATGGCACCGCCCGCGCCGGCGGCGAACCGTCCGCGGCTCGTCTCGACCTTCTATGACGGCGGCTACGCGGTGGTGCATGCCAGCAAGCACCAGCAGGCGGCCCTCGCCCTGGTCCGCTTCATGGGCACGAAGACGTTCGGCGACCAGCTCGGGGCGATGCTGGGCGACGTCTCGCCGATCAAGGGCGTGAAGCTCGCGGACCCGACGCTCGCCAAGGTCGCGGCGATGGCCAGCGAGTCCGTCCCCTACATCATGGCGGTCTCGTTCCGTTACGAAAATCCAACGGGCTCGGAACTGCTCCAGGGCGCGTTGCAGAAGATGTTCGCGGGCTCGATGACGCCCGAGCAGGTCGGCGCCACCGTCACCGAAGGCATCGCCAGATACTACAAGCCCTTCCAGGGTAAGTGACGCGCCGCAGGCCGCTGCCTCCCAAGGTGCGGCGGGGCCTGTGGGTCGCCTGCCTGCTTGCTCCCGCGGCGGCGGTGATGACGCTGTTCGTCGTCGTGCCGGTGCTCGGAGCCTTCGCCGACGCGTTCCGCAGCTTCCAGGGCCCGCGCCCGACCGGCTGGGTCGGACTCGCCAATCTGCGTGACGTCCTCTTCGTCGCTCCCTACGCGGCCGCGACCTGGCGGGCGCTCGGGCACAACATCGTCGTGCTGCTGAGCCTGATGGTGGTGCAGAACGGGCTCGCCTACCTCATCGCCTTCGCGTTGCTGAAGGCGCTGCCAGGCCACCGCGTCCATCAGGTGATCGTGTTTCTGCCGGTCGTGCTCTCGGCCATCGTCGTCGGCATCCTCTGGAAGCTGCTGCTCAATCCGATCTTCGGCGCGGTGAACGAGACGCTGGCGCTGATCGGCATCCAGGGCCTGCCCTGGCTCGGCGATGCGCGCACGGCGCTCGGCTCCATCATCGCCGCCAACGCCTGGCACTGGATGGGCTTTCCCGCCCTGATCTTCCTCGCGGCGATGCAGCGCATCCCCAGGGAGGCGCTGGAGGCGGCGCGCATCGACGGTGCCACCGACCGCGTGCTGCTGGCGCGCATCATCTGGCCGCTCGTGGCGCCGGCTACGACCATCGTCGTCGTGCTCACCTTCATCGGCAGCTTCAACTGGTTCGAGCTGCCCTACGTGATGACCGGCCTCGAGGGCTCGCCGGGCGGCGCGACGGATGTGCTCGGCCTGCTCTTCTACCGGACCGCCTTCGGCGCCGTGAGCTCCGGCCTCGAGGATTTCGGCCATGGCAGCGCGCTCGCGGTGCTGATGTTCGTCGTCGTCGCGGCGGTCTCCGCGGTGGCGCTGCGTGTCCTGCGCGCGCGCGAGATCGAGCTGTGACGGAACGCCGCCTCGCCTGGCAGCTGCTGCTCGGCGCCAACGCCGTAATCATGATCCTGCCGCTGCTCGTCATGCTGCTGAGCGCGACGCGGACCAACGCGGAAATCTTCGCCTCCCCGCTCGGCTTGCCCACGCGAGCCGCGCTCGCCAACGTGGTGAAGGTCTGGCAGGAGACCGACTTCCCGCTCTACCTCGCCAACTCGGTCATCGTGACGACCGGCTCGGTCGCCGCGATCCTCGTCTTCGGCACGATGGCCGCCTATGCGCTCGCCCGCTACCGCTTCCGCGGCGCCGGCGCCGTCTACCTGTTCTTCGTTGCCGGGCTGATGCTGCCGCTGAAGCTGGCGATCATTCCGCTCTTCATTCAGCTCGACACGCTGCATCTGCTCGATACCCGGCTCGGGCTGATCCTGGTCTATGTCGCGATGGGCCTGCCCTCGGCGGTCTTCATCCTCACCGGCTTCCTGCGCACGCTGCCCGGCGAGCTCGAGGAATCCGCGCGGCTGGACGGCGCCTGCGAACTGATGGTGATGCTGCGGATCATGCTGCCGCTGGCGCGCCCGGCGCTGGTGATCGCCGGCATCCAGAACGCGGTGCCGATCTGGAACGATTTCTTCTTCCCGCTCGTGATCCTGACTTCCGACCGGTTGAAGACGCTGCCGCAGGGCCTGACGATCTTCATGGGCGAGTTCAACACCGATTGGGGCGTGCTGTTCGCCGGTCTCACGCTCGCGGCGCTGCCGATCACGCTGGTCTATATCGCGCTGTCGCGCCAGTTCATCGCCGGCCTGACGCAGGGCGCCATCAAATAGCGCCCCGCGTCGTCGTGCGCCGGGTCAGCCCTTCTCCTCGACGTAGATCCTGCTGCCGCTGGCCCGGAACGTCTCGCTCATCTGCTCCATCCCCGCCTGGCGCTGCGCCTCGTCGCGGATATCCTGGGTGATCTTCATGGAGCAGAATTTCGGGCCGCACATGGAACAGAAATGCGCGGTCTTGTGCGCCTCCTTCGGCAGCGTCTCGTCGTGGAAGGCGCGTGCCGTGTCGGGATCGAGGCCGAGGTTGAACTGATCCTCCCAGCGGAACTCGAACCGCGCCCGGCTGATCGCGTCATCGCGCAGCCGCGCCGACGGGTGCCCCTTGGCGAGGTCCGCCGCGTGTGCCGCGATCCGGTAGGTGATGACACCCGTTTTGACATCGTCACGGTTTGGCAGCCCGAGATGCTCCTTCGGCGTCACGTAGCAGAGCATCGCGGTGCCGAACCAGCCGATCATCGCCGCCCCGATCGCGGAGGTGATGTGATCGTAGCCCGGCGCGATATCCGTCGTCAGCGGGCCGAGCGTGTAGAACGGCGCCTCGCCGCAGACGGCGAGCTGCTTGTCCATGTTCGCCTTGATCTTGTGCATCGGCACATGGCCCGGCCCCTCGATCATCACCTGGCAGCCGCGATCCCAGGCGATCCGGGTCAGCTCGCCCAGCGTTTCCAGCTCGGCGAACTGCGCGGCGTCATTGGCGTCCGCCTGGCTGCCGGGGCGCAGCCCGTCGCCGAGCGAGAAGCTGACATCGTAGGCGCGCATGATGTCGCAGATCTCGGCGAAATGCTCGTAGAGGAAGCTCTCGCGATGATGCGCGAGGCACCAGCGGGCCATGATCGAGCCGCCGCGCGAGACGATGCCGGTGGTCCGGCGCGCGGTCAGCGGGATGTAGGCGAGCCGCACGCCGGCATGGATGGTGAAATAGTCCACGCCCTGTTCGGCCTGCTCGATGAGCGTGTCGCGGAACACCGCCCAGTCGAGCTGGTCCGGATCGCCGCCGACCTTCTCCAGCGCCTGATAGATCGGCACGGTGCCGATCGGCACCGGCGCGTTGCGCAGGATCCAGCTCCGGATGTTGTGGATGTTGCGCCCGGTCGAGAGATCCATGACCGTATCGGCGCCCCAGCGGATCGCCCAGACCAGCTTCTCGACCTCCTCGGCGGCCGACGAGGTGACGGCGGAGTTGCCGATATTGGCGTTGATCTTGACCAGGAAATTGCGCCCGATGATGGTGGGCTCCAGTTCCGGGTGGTTGATGTTGGCGGGAATGATCGCGCGCCCGGCCGCGATTTCCGCGCGCACGAACTCGGGCGTCACGAAGGCCGGCATCGCCGCGCCGAAGTCCTCGCCGTCGGCCCGCCGCGCCGCGGCGCCCTCGAGCATCTCGGCGCGGCCGAGATTCTCCCGGTGCGCGACGAAGCGCATCTCCTCAGTGATGATTCCGGCGCGGGCGAACTCGAGCTGCGTGGCCGGCTTGCCCGCCGCTGCCCGCAGCACCATGCGCGCCGCCGGGCAGGGGGCCACCAGCTTCTCGCCGGCGGCGCCGCCATTGTCCTCCGGCTTGACCGCGCGCGCGTCGATCGCCGCGAAGCCGCGCCCGGCGATCCAGGGGCCGCGCAGCGCCGCGAGCCCCGTCTCGAGATCGATCGCTACCGCCGGATCCGTGAACGGTCCGGAGGTATCGTAAAGCCGCAGCGGTTCTTCGCGTGCCGACGGGTGCAGATCGATCTCGCGGAACGGCACCGCGATGTCCGCCCGCTCCGGCACGGCGCTGTAGATCTTGCGCGACCCCGCAATCGGGCCGGTGGTGACGGCGGCGGGACGCTGTTGGACGGTCATGGACATCTCCTCGCTGCGGTTCGTTCGGGCGAGGGAATTGACACGTTCCCGTCCCTCCGCCGGCACGAACCGGATCAGGTTCAAAGGGTTGCCGCGGATAGCGGCCTCTCAGCCCCTTCGTCGGGGCGCCCCTCGGTTGTTTAACTGTGCGGCGGGACCAGCCGGCCTGTCAAATGTCCAAAATAGTTGCCGATGGCAATGATTCGTGTGATCGTGGCAACGATGTCATCACCAGCACCCGCGCCGCTCGACGAAGCCGTCGCCGCCGTGCGCCGCTTCAGCCGCTTCTACACGCGGCGCATCGGGGTGCTGCAGGAAGGGCTGCTCGGCGGTCCGCTCTCGCTGCCGGAGGGACGCATTGTCTGGGAGCTCGCGCAGAGCGAGGGCCAGACCGCCGCGCGCCTCGCCGCGGCGCTGGCGCTCGACCCCGGCTATGTCAGCCGCCTGCTGCGCGGGCTCGAGGAGCGCCGCCTTATTGTCCGCAACACCTCGCCGCGCGATGCGCGGGAGACGCTGATCTCGCTCACCCCGGCTGGCA
>JAJXSZ010000236.1 GCA_021784255.1 Pseudomonadota bacterium
CTGCTGGTGATGGTGGTGGCGCACGCCCTGGGTGGCGCTCCCCTGGGTCACGCTCCACTGGGTCGCGGTGGTCGCCGCGAGATAGCTCGCCGGGCTGATGGCGCCGATGCTGGTCATGCCGTGTCCTCCGTTGCGGAGCGGCGACGCTATGCCGGCGATGGTTATCGGCGCGTCAACCGACCAACGCGTCAACGACACCCCGTCGGAGAGGCGGCCGGGCATCTCCAAGGGCTTGCCGGCCATCGGGCAGGCATGGGGCGCGACCGGGGTGTCGATGTGAAACATCGGCGTCACCGCGACGACCCCGGGATCGCACGGCATGGAGCATGGTGCCAGCGACCGGCGAACCGCAGCGCACGCGGCGCGGCGGACTTGCCGGCCGGGAATGGGCCGCTTATGGCGGCACGATGAGCTCAGCGACCCCGTTCGACCTCGCGATCATCGGCGGCGGCATCAACGGCACCGGCATCGCCCGCGACGCCGCCGGGCGCGGCTGGCGCGTCCTGCTCGCCGAGCAGGCGGACCTGGCCGCCGGTACCTCCTCCGCCTCGACCAAGCTGATCCATGGCGGGCTGCGCTACCTCGAGTATTACGAGTTCCGCCTGGTGCGCGAGGCGCTGAAGGAGCGCGAGGTGCTGTGGGGCATCGCGCCGCACATCGTCTGGCCGCTGCGCTTCGTGCTGCCTTACCAGCCAGGCGTGCGTCCGGCCTGGATGGTGCGTCTGGGGCTGTTCCTCTACGACCATATCGGCGGGCGCAAGCGGCTGCCGCCGACCCGCACGCTGCTGCTGGACCGCGACGAGGCCGGCTTGCCGCTCAAGAAACTGTTCCGCTACGGCTACGAGTATTCCGATTGCTGGGTCGAGGATTCGCGCCTGGTGGTGCTCAACGCGCGCGACGCCGCCGCGCGCGGGGCCGAGATCCTGACCCGGACGCGCTGCACCGCGGCGCGCCGCGCGGACGGGCTCTGGCACCTCACGCTCGCGGACGACACGGGGAGGCGCGAGATCGCGGCCCGCGCGATCGTCAACGCCGCCGGCCCCTGGGTCGGCGAGGTGGTCCGCGGGGTGATGCAGGACAACGCGCGCGCCAAAGTGCGCCTGGTCAAAGGCAGCCATATCGTGGTGCCGCGGCTCTATCAGCACGACCGCTGCTACATTTTCCAGAACGCCGACCGGCGCATCATCTTCGCCATTCCGTTCCAGCAAGATTTCACCCTGATCGGCACCACCGACCGCGACTACACGGGCGAGCCGGGGGAAGTGCGCATCGAGGCGGACGAAATCACCTATCTCTGTTCCGCCGCCAGCCAATATTTCCGTGAGCCGGTGACGCCGGAGAGCGTGGTCTGGACCTATTCGGGCGTGCGCCCGCTCTATGATGACGGCGCCTCCGCCGCGCAGGAAGCAACGCGCGACTACGTGCTCGACCTCGAGACGCGCGACGGCGCCGCGGCACTGCACGTCTTCGGCGGCAAGATCACCACCTACCGCCGCCTGGCACTCGCCGCGCTGCAGAAGCTCGCGCCGCACCTGCCGCCGACGGCGGGTCTCGCCGCCGGATGGACTGCAACGGCGCCGCTGCCCGGCGGGGATTTCCCGCGCGACGGGGCCATGGCACTGGCCACCAACCTGCGCCAGCTCCGTCCCGCGCTCAGCGCCGCCACCATTCGCCGCCTGGTGCGTGCCTACGGCACCGAGGCGGTCTCGATCCTCGAGGCCGAAGGGGCGGAGGACATGCTCGCGGCCGATTTCTCGCGCGCGGAGCTGCGCCATCTCATCCGCAACGAGTGGGCGCGCGAGCTGGACGACGTGCTTTGGCGGCGCAGCAAAATCGGCCTCGTGGTCGATGCCGCGGGACGGGACCGCATCGCCGCATGTCTGTAGCGGCGCACCGGGTGGCGGCGGAGAACGAGACCGAGGCAGCCATCCTCGCCCGCCGTTCGATCCGCGGCTTCCTGCCAGAGCCGATCCCGCGCGAGATCGTCGAGCACCTGCTCGACGTCGCGGCACGGGCGGCATCCGGCACCAATATGCAACCCTGGCGTGTCCTGGCGTTGGCGGGCGAGGCCCTCGCTGGCTTCACCGCCGGTCTGGTCGCGGCGGCGCGCGCGGCGGAACCGGACGGGCCGGAAAGCGCCTACTACCCCGCACCGCTGTTCGAGCCCTATCTCGGCCGCCGCCGCAAGATCGGCTGGGACCTCTATGGGTTACTCGGCATCGGCCGTGGCGAGCGCGACAAGGCGCGAGCCCATGTCGAGCATAATTTGCGTTTCTTCGGCGCCCCGGTCGGGCTGCTGCTGCTCACCGAGCGGCGGCTCGCAATCGGCAGCTGGCTCGACCTCGGGATGTTCCTGCAAAATCTCGGCGTCGCCGCGCGCGCGCGGGGGCTTGGTACCTGCCCGATGGCGGTCTTCGCGGAACACCCTCGCGCCATCCGCCGCCTGCTCGGCGTGAGCGAACAGGACCTCGTCGTCTGCGGCATGGCGCTCGGCTACGAGGACGAGGCAGCGCCTGCCAACGCCTTGCGTACCGGACGCGAGCCGGCCACGTCGTTTACCGAATTCCGTGGCTTTTGAGCCCTGCAACAGATCGGCCGCCGGCGCGTTGACCCCTTGCCGACACGGCCCCACATCGGATGCAGGAGGTAGCCATGACCGAAGACGTCAGCATGAGCGAGGAGGAATGGCGCCGGAAGCTCACGGCGGAACAGTTCCGCGTCCTGCGCGAACACGGCACGGAGCGCGCCGGGACGTCGCCGCTGAACCGGGAAAAGCGGGCCGGCGTCTTTGCCTGCGCCGGCTGCGGCGCGGCGCTGTTCGACGCCGCGACCAAGTTCGAGAGCGGCTCCGGCTGGCCCAGCTTCTGGGCGCCGATCGAGGGCGCGGTGGCGACCCGCACGGACGGGTCGTTGTTCATGACCCGGACCGAAGTGCTCTGCGCCCGCTGCGGCGGGCATCTCGGCCACCTGTTCCCCGACGGGCCGGTGCCCAGCGGCCTGCGCTACTGCATGAACGGCGCAGCCATGGGATTCGAGCCGGCGCAAGCGGCAGAAGACGAAGGCAACCAAACTTAAAAATAGACGACGTTTGTTTTCTGGACGACCCGCCCCGCGCAAGGCATCGTGCGCATGCCGGCGGGGCGGAGGGGTGCTCCCGTCGCCGGCAAAGCAAGGCTGGCGTCAATGACGATGCCTGATATGTCGTCATACGGGTGACCGCCGCCGCTGAGAGCGGGCGGTCGTTTCGGGTGGCGACTACCCGCTTCGGCGCCCGTCGGGGACCATGGCCCCGGCGGGCGCTTACTTTTAATGCTCCCCACACCAGCCAGGGTGGCGGCACCCGTGCAGAACCGG
>JAJXSZ010000237.1 GCA_021784255.1 Pseudomonadota bacterium
GCCATCGCGTTCAGGGCTTGTGCCGTGTATTCGGCGGTTATGCAAAACAACATCGGATTCCCCCTTTTTATTTTTTTGCTGCCGCTTTGATCGGCGCGACGCAATCTTCTAACCCGTTCTATTCCGATGATGGAAGATAAATCAGCGCCTGCCCTGTCCCCGCGCCCCGCTGTGCGCGTCCTCGCGATGCCCCTCCAGGGGGCGGAGCTGGCAGCCAGGACCGGGGCGCCGCCGCCTGGGTCAAGCTGCGCTTCACCGCGGCGATCTCCTCCTGACGGCTGGTTGCCGGTCCGGGCCCTGCCGGGCGCATCGCATCCCTGTTGCCGCGAGGGGTGACGACGCCCGCAAACGCTGGCATGACCCGCCCGCGCCCATCCCCATCCACCGGAGCCTGCCGATGCCCGCCTACCAGTACGTCTATGTGATGAAGGACCTGACCAAGAACTTCCCGGGCGGCCGGGAGGTCTTCAAGGGCATCACCCTGTCCTTCCTCCCCGGCGTCAAGATCGGCGTGCTCGGCGTCAACGGCGCCGGCAAATCGACCCTGCTCAGGATCATGGCCGGAATCGAGAAGGAGTACGGCGGCGAGGCCTGGGTGGCCGAGGGCGCGCGCGTCGGCTACCTGGCGCAGGAGCCGCAGCTCGACCCCGATCTCACCGTCGCCGGAAACGTCGGCCAGGCCTTCGGCCCGCTCAAGGCCGCGATCGCGCGCTTCCACGCGATTGCCGACGCCTTCGCCGAGCCGATGGACGACGAGCGGATGAACGAACTGCTCGCCGAGCAGGCGGAACTGCAGGAGACGATCGATGCCGGGGACGGCTGGGAGCTCGACCGCCGCATCGAGATCGCGCTCGACGCGCTGCGCTGCCCGCCGCCCGACAGTGCCGTGACCACCCTCTCCGGTGGCGAGCGCCGCCGGGTCGCGCTCTGCCGCCTGCTGCTGGAAAAACCGGACCTGCTGCTGCTCGACGAGCCGACCAACCATCTCGACGCCGAGAGCGTCGCCTGGCTGGAAAAGACCCTGCGCGACTATCCCGGCACGGTCCTCGTCGTCACCCACGACCGCTACTTCCTGGAGAACGTCACCAACTGGATCCTCGAGATCGAGCGTGGCCGCGGCTATCCGTTCGAGGGCAACTACTCCTCCTGGCTCGACCAGAAGCGCAAGCGCCTCGCCCAGGAGGAGAAGGAGGAATCCGCCCGCCAGCGTGCGCTGGCCGCCGAGCAGGAATGGATCGGCACCTCCGCGCGCGCGCGCCAGACCAAGAACCGCGCCCGCATCCAGCGCTATGAGGAGATGCTCGCGAAGTCGCAGGAGCAGGTCGGGGGTGTGGCCGACATCGTCATCCCGCCCGGGCCGCGCCTCGGCGGCACGGTGATCGAGGCCGAGGGGCTCACCAAGGCTTATGGCGATCGCGTGCTGATCGAGAATCTGAGCTTCAAGCTCCCGCCGGGCGGCATCGTCGGCGTCATCGGTCCCAACGGCGCCGGCAAGACGACATTGTTTCGTATGATCATCGGTCAGGAGCAGCCGGATTCCGGTACGCTGCGGGTCGGCGACACGGTGAAGCTGGCCTACGTGGACCAGAGCCGCGACAGCCTCGATGCGGAAAAGAACGTCTGGCAGGAAATCTCCGGCGGCACCGACGTGATCTATCTCGGCAAGCGTGCCGTGCCGTCGCGCGCCTATGTCGGCGCCTTCAACTTCAAGGGCTCGGACCAGCAGAAGAAGGTCGGCATCCTCTCCGGCGGCGAGCGCAACCGCGTCCACCTCGCCAAGATGCTCAAGGCCGAACACAACGTCATCCTGCTCGACGAGCCGACCAACGACCTCGACGTCGATACCCTGCGCGCGCTCGAGGATGCGCTGGTGGAGTTCGCCGGCTGCGCCGTCATCATCAGCCACGACCGCTGGTTCCTCGACCGGCTCGCCACCCACATCCTTTCCTTCGAGGGCGACAGCCACGTCGAGTGGTTCGAGGGCAATTTCGAGGCCTACGAAGAGGACAAGCGACGTCGTCTCGGCGCCGACGCGACGGAGCCGCACCGCATCAAGTATCGCCCACTGGTCAGGTAGGCCGATCAGCCCGCTCTGGCACGTGCGGACGGGCCGGCTCTGGCTGCGGCCGGTCGCCTACGCGGACCTGCCGGCGCTGCGCGCGCTGAAGGCCGACCCGCGCGTCTATGCGGTGATGCTGGGCGGGGTGCGCAACGCCTGCGAGGTCGCCGAGGAGCTCGCCGCCGACATCGCCTTCTGGGGTCGTTACGGTGTCGGCATGTGGTCCGTGCGCGAGGCGGACTCGGGTCGCTTCGTGGGAACGGCCGGTCTGCACCTGCGACCGGACGGCCTGGGCATGGCGCTTCGTTTCGCCTTGTTGCCGCAGGCGCAGGGCCGCGGCTATGCGGCGGAAGCCGCGGGTGCGGCGCTGCGCTTCGCGCATGAACGCGCCGCCATCGCGCGCGTCGTCGCCATCGCGCGCCAGGACAATATCGCCTCCCGCCAGGTGCTCGGCGGCATCGGCATGCGCGAGACCCACCGCTTCGAGCGCGCCGGCGTGCCGATGATCGCCTACGCAAGCCTCGCCGGGTCCTGAAGCAATCTCCGATCGGTCTGAGCCCGCCCGGCGCAGGCGGACCGGCGATAAGTTGCTCGCGACGCCGCGCCCGCGGGATCGGGAGACCTATGCGAGCGGTGCCATCCGGCCGGACAGCGTTTCAGCTCGCGGGGTTCAGCGCATCATGCCGCGGCCATAGGCGAGGCCCGGGAGCGTGCGCTGCGCCTGCGTCCTTTGCTCGGGGGTCAGTGTCGTGAGCAGTTTCGCCGCCGCCGCGTGCACCGTCGCCGCGGCCTGCTGGCGCGCCTGGAACATGTCGTTCATCATCTTCTGGCGTTCCTGCCAGGTGGCGGTCCCCATCGCCTCGAAGATCGTCTGATGCATCCCCTGCATCTGCTCAGCCACGCCCGAGACGGTGTCGGCATAATTCTTCCAGGCCGTTTCCTGATCCTTGCCGATGCCGAGCCGGACCTTCAGTGCGTCGAGGTAGCGTGGTGTGTTCCAGGCCCCGCCCATCATGCCGCGTCCACCCATCATGCCGCGCCCGCCCATCGCGCCGCCGGAACCCATCTGGGCGATCGCGACAGGGGCTGCAAGCATGACGACCGCGGCCGACCCCAACAGGGCGCGCCGGACGATTCTGCGAGCCATGACGATATGCTCCTCTACAACAATGAATTATCATCGCACAAAGCGCCGATCCGCACCTTGACCTGTGTCAACGGCGCGGGAAGCCGGGCGGCCAGGAAACCGCCCGCCGGCGCTCCGACCTTCCC
>JAJXSZ010000039.1 GCA_021784255.1 Pseudomonadota bacterium
CGTCACGTCTTCGGCGGTCAGCGGCTCGAAATAGAGCCGGTCGGAGGTATCGTAGTCGGTCGAGACCGTTTCGGGGTTGCAATTCACCATGATGGTCTCGAACCCGGCCTCGCGCAGCGCATAGGCAGCGTGCACGCAGCAGTAATCGAATTCGATCCCCTGACCGATGCGGTTCGGCCCGCCGCCGAGGATCACGACCTTGTCGCGCGCGGTGGGTTCGGCCTCGCAGGCCGGCGTGTCGTAGCCGCCTTCATAGGTCGAGTACATGTAAGGCGTCGCCGAGGCGAACTCGGCGGCACAGGTGTCGATGCGCCGGTAGACCGGCCGTACGCCGAGCTTCTGGCGGTGTTGCGCGATCGCCTCGACGGTCGTGTTCGTCAGCCGCGCCAGCTGTTCGTCCGAGAACCCGAGCGCCTTGATCCGCCGCATCGCACGCGCCTCGCGCGGCAGACCGTCCCCGGCGACCGCGCGCTCGGCGTCCACGATCGCCTGCAACTGGCGCAGGAACCAGGGGTCGAACCGCGCCTTGTCGTGTACGTCCTCGATGGTGAGCCCCGCGCGCAACGCCTGGGCGGCCATCAGCAGCCGCTCCGGGCGCGGCGTCGACAAGGCGGCGCGGTAGGCATCCGCCCCGCCATCGCCCGGCGGCTCCACGGGGTCGAGCCCCGCGAGCCCGGTCTCCATGCTGCGCAGCCCCTTCTGCAGCGCCTCGGCGAAGTTGCGTCCGATCGCCATCGCCTCGCCGACCGACTTCATCGAGGTCGAGAGCAATGCCGGGGTGCCGGGAAATTTCTCGAAGGTGAAGCGCGGGATCTTCACCACCACATAGTCGATGGTCGGCTCGAAGCTCGCCGGCGTCGTCCTGGTGATGTCATTGGCGAGCTCGTCGAGCGTATAGCCGACGGCGAGCTTCGCCGCGATCTTGGCGATCGGGAACCCGGTGGCCTTCGAGGCCAGCGCCGAGGAGCGCGAGACGCGAGGGTTCATTTCGATCACCAGCATCCGCCCGTCCGCGGGGTTGAGCGCGAACTGCACGTTCGAGCCACCGGTATCGACGCCGATCGCGCGCAGGCAGGCGATCGAGGCATCGCGCATGCGCTGGTATTCCTTGTCCGTCAGCGTCAGCGCCGGCGCCACGGTGACGGAATCGCCGGTATGGATGCCCATCGGGTCCACATTCTCGATGGAGCAGACGATGATGCAGTTGTCCGCGCGGTCGCGGACCACTTCCATCTCGAATTCCTTCCACCCCAGCACGCTTTCCTCGATCAGCACCTCGGTGGTCGGCGAGGCGTCGAGGCCGCCGGCGGTGATGCGTTCGAACTCCTCGCGGTTGTAGGCGATGCCCCCGCCGGTGCCGCCGAGGGTGAAAGAGGGGCGGATCACCACCGGCAGCCCCACCTCGGCGAGCGCCGCGCGCGCCTCGTCCATCGAATGGGCAATCGCGCTCTTCGGGCTCTCGATGCCGATCGCGGCCATCGCGTCGCGGAACTTGAGCCGGTCCTCGGCGCGGTCGATCACCTCCGCGCGCGCGCCGATCAGTTCGACGCCGAGACGTTCGAGCGTGCCGTCGCCGGCGAGCTTCATCGCGATGTTGAGCGCGGTCTGCCCGCCCATGGTCGGCAGCAGCGCGTCCGGCTTCTCCCGCTCGATGATGCGCGTCACCACTTCCGGCGTGATCGGCTCGACATAGGTCGCGTCCGCCAGGCCCGGATCGGTCATGATCGTCGCCGGGTTGGAGTTCACCAGGATCACCCGGTAGCCTTCCTCGCGCAGCGCCTTGCAGGCCTGGGCGCCGGAATAGTCGAACTCGCAGGCCTGGCCGATGACGATCGGCCCGGCGCCGATGATCATGATGGAGTGGATGTCGTTGCGCTTGGGCATCACCTGGTCTCCATCATGGCGACGAAGCGGCCGAACAGCGGCCGCGCGTCGCTCGGTCCGGGGCTCGCCTCGGGGTGGTACTGTACGGAAAAGGCGCGCCGGGCGGGGCAGGCGATGCCCTCGTTGCTGCCGTCGAAGAGGGAGACGTGCGTCACCGAAACATCCGCCGGCAGGCTTTGCGGATCGACCGCGAAACCGTGGTTCTGGCTGGTGATCGCCACCTGGCCGGTCGCCAGCTCCTTGACCGGCTGGTTGGCGCCGCGATGGCCGCGCGCCAGCTTGAAGGTCCGCCCGCCGAGCGCCAGCGCCAGAAGCTGATGGCCGAGGCAGATGCCGAACACCGGCAGCCCCGCCTCCAGCACCCCCCTGATCGCCGGTACGGCGTAGGCGCCGGTGGCCGCCGGGTCGCCGGGCCCGTTGGAGAGAAAGACGCCGTCGGGCCGGTGCGCCAGGATCTCCCCGGCCGTCGCCGTCGCCGGCACCACGGTCACGCGGCAGCCGGCATCGGCAAGGCAGCGCAGGATGTTGCGCTTGGCGCCGTAATCCACGGCGACGACATGGTGGCGCGGCTGCTCCTGATGGCCGTAGCCGCGGCCCCAGACCCAGCCGGTTTCGTCCCACGCATAGCTCTGCGAGCAGGAGACCTCCTTCGCGAGGTCCATGCCTTCCAGCCCCGGCCATGCCGCCGCCGCGGCGGCCAGTGCGGGGATGTCGAAGCGTCCGTCGGCGGGGAAGGACAGAACGCCGTTCGGTGCGCCCTGGTCGCGGATGCGCCGGGTCAGCGCCCGCGTGTCCACCCCGGCGATGCCGGCGACGCCGCGCGTCCTGAGCCAGTCGTCGAGCCGCGTCTCGGCGCGCCAGTTGGCCGGCGCCGTCGGGTCTTCCTTCACCACCAGGCCGCGGGCGGCGATGTTGGTCGCCTCGATGTCCTCGCGGTTGGCGCCCACGTTGCCGATATGCGGGAAGGTGAAGGTGATGATCTGCCCGGCATAGGAGGGGTCGGTCAGCGTCTCCTGGTAGCCGGTCATGCCGGTGTTGAAGCAGATCTCGGCCGGCCGCGACGTTCCGGCGGCCCCGAAACCCTCGCCCCAGAACACGGTGCCGTCCGCGAGAACCAGCGCGGCGGTGGCCCCGGCGGGGACGGTCCCGCCCGCCAGGCCCGGCGCCGGCTCGGCCTCGCCCTGGATCTCCGCCATGGACATGCCGGTCGCCTGGGCGATCGCCGGCCAGTGCCGGGCCGGGATGGCGTCGGCCTGGCGCCATTTGCGGATCGCCTCGCCGCCGACGCCAAGCAGGCGCCCCGCGGCGTCCGCGCCACCGAGTTGCGACAACACCAAGTCCACATGATTCGTCATAGTATAGAAGGGTATCGCATGCGGACGGCGTTGGGAAGCCGCTTCCCGGCGCGTCCTTCGCGCGACGCCACTGGGAAGAAACTTACCGCCAACCGACGGAGCCACGATGACCCTGCGCGACGACTTCACCGAAGCCCTGAAATCCGCCATGCGCGCCGGCGACGCCGCGCGCGTCTCCGCCATCCGCCTGATCAATGCCAAGCTGAAGGAGGCGGACATCGCCGCCCGCCCCAAGGGCGTCGCCGCCATTCCCGATGACGAGATCCACGTCATGCTGCGCGGCATGGTCAAGTCCCGGCGCGAGAGCGTCGCCCTCTACGAGCAGGGCAAGCGCCCGGAACTCGCCGCCAAGGAAATGGCCGAAATCGCGGTGATCGAATCGTTCCTGCCGCAGGCGATGGACCAGGCGGCGGTCGAGGCCGCCGTCGCCGCCGCCATCGCGGAGACCGGCGCCAGTTCGGTCAAGGATATGGGCAAGGTCATGGGGCTGCTGAAAACCCGCCATGGCGCGGCGCTCGACATGGCGCTCGCCAATCCCGTGGTGCGGGCCAAGCTCGCCGGCTGATGGCGCTTCCCGCCCATTTTCTGGAGGAGTTGCGGGCACGCACGCCGATGGCGCCGCTCGTCGGCCGGCGTGTGAAGCTCGCGCGCGCCGGGCGCAACTGGCGCGGCCTCTGCCCGTTCCACAACGAGAAGACGCCGAGCTTCCACGTCTACGACAACGGCTTCCACTGCTTCGGCTGCGGCGCCAGCGGCGATGCGATCAGCTGGGTCATGCAGACGCAGGGGCTCGACTTCATGGAAGCGGTGGCCGCGCTGGCCGCCGAGGCCGGCATGGAGGTGCCGGAACCCACGCCGCGCGCTGCCGAGGAGGCGCGGGCGCGGGCCGATATTTTTGCGGTTCTCGCCGCGGCGCAGGAGAGTTTCGCGCGCCATCTCGCGCAACAGGAGGGGGCTGCAGGCCGCGCCTATCTCGCCTCCCGCGGGCTCGACGACAGCGCCTGCGCGCGCCACGGCCTCGGCTGGGCGCCGGAAGGCCGCGAGACGCTGATCCGCGAACTGGCGGGGCAGGGGATCGAACTTGCCCAGCTCGTCGAGGCCGGGCTCGCCCGGGCCGCCGACGCCACCCGGCCGGCCGCCGATTTCTTCTTCGGCCGTGTCACCTTCCCGATCCGCGATCGCCGCGGCCGCGTCATCGGCTTCGGCGCGCGCAGCCTCGGCGATGCCCAGCCGAAATATCTCAACGGCCCGGAGAGTCCGGTCTTCGCCAAGCGCCGGGCGCTCTATGGTCTGGACCGCGCCCGCGAGGCGTCGCGCAAGGATAAAAACAACAAAATCATTGTTGTCGAAGGCTATCTCGATGTGATTACCCTGGCCGAGGCCGGGTTTTCCGGCGCCGTAGCGCCGCTCGGCACGGCGCTCACCGAGGAGCATCTCGCGGAACTCTGGCAGCTCTCGCCGATGCCGTTTCTCTGCTTCGACGGCGATGCCGCGGGCGGGCGCGCCGCGGCCCGCGCGCTCGATCTCGCCCTGCCGCAGCTGCGCCCCGACCGCAGCCTGCGCGTCGCGCGCCTCGCCACGAAGGCCGGCAAGGACGACCCGGACAGCCTGGTTCGCCGTGCGGGTCCTGCCGCCTTCCAGGCGGTGCTGGACGCTGCCTTGCCCGCCGCCGAGGCGCTCTACCTGTTCCTCGCCGAGGGCGCGGGCACCGGCGTCGAGGCGCGTGCCGGGCTGCTCGACCGGCTGAAGAAGAGCGCCGCGCGTATCGAGGACCGCAACCTCGCCGCCGAGTTCCGCCGCGATCTGCTCGATCGCTTCTATGCCCAGCGGCGTGGCGCGCAGGCCGATCGCGGGCCTGCCGGACGCCCCGGCCCCGGGGCGGCGGGCGGCCGCCAGCCCCCGTCGCTCCGGCCGGTGCCGCTCCCGCCCCGCCCGCGCCCCGACCCCGAGTCGGCGCGACTCTCCCGCGCCGACTGCCTGACCCTGATCCTCTGCCGCCATCCGCGCCTGTTGCGCAGCGTCGAGGAGGCTTTCGCCCTGCTCGACCTGCCGGCACCGCATGCGCGCCTGCGCGACGCCATGCTCGCCTGGGCCGACGCAGGTCAGAATCGCACCGAAACGCTTGACACGGCAGAACTTCTTGCCCACCTGCAGCAGGTTGGGTTGGAGGCCGAGCTGGAGCGTGTTCTCGCCACCTCGCTGCGTTGCGCAGCCCCCGATGCCATGCCGGCCGAGGTCGAGGCCGGGTTTTGGCATTTTTTCGGCCTGATGAACCCTGGACGGTTGGAGGCGGAGTGGATGGCCGCGACGCGCGACATGGCGAAACACGTTGACCCCGCATCCGAGCAGCGCCTGGTGGCGCTCTCGACCGCGCGCGCGGCGTTGCGCCGCGGCGAGACCGGCTCCGAGACCGACCTCTGACCCCGCCCTGCCGTCCCCAGCACCAGACACAGCGCACCGCCATCATGACCGCACGACGCCCACCGGAGCCCCGCATGGCCACCAAACCCGCCGAAACCCCCGCCCAGGAAGCCGATGCCGAGACCACCCTGCTGCTCGATGTGCAGTCCGCCAACGTCAAGCGGCTGATCGCGCGCGGCAAGGAGCGCGGCTACATCACCTTCGATGAGCTCAACGCCGTGCTGCCGCAGGAGCAGAACTCCTCCGAGCAGATCGAGGACGTGATGGCCCAGTTCTCCGAGATGGGCATCCAGGTCGTCGAGAACGAGGAGCCGGAGGAGGGCGAGCCCGCCGCCAAGGTCGAGAAGGCCGAGGCCGAGGAGGAGGAATCCACCGGCAACGTCGACGAGGAGAGTGCCGGGCGCACCGACGACCCGGTGCGCATGTACCTGCGCGAGATGGGCAGCGTCGAGCTGCTGTCGCGCGAGGGCGAGATCGCGATCGCCAAGCGCATCGAGGCCGGTCGCGACATGATGATCGGCGGGCTGTGCGAGAGCCCGCTGACCTTCCGCGCCATCGTCGCCTGGCACGACGCGCTCAAGGCCGGGCGCATGCTGCTGCGCGATATCATCGATCTCGAGGCGACCCAGGGCGGCCCGCCGCCGAGCGAGGTCGAGGCTGCCGTCGAGGGCGCCGACGTCGGCGCGGAGGGCGCGGCGGGCGGCGATGCGTTCGATGCCCCTGAGGACGAGGAGGAGGCCGATGGCGCCGCCCTCTCGCTGTCGGCCCTGGAAGAGAAGCTGAAGCCGGACGTGCTCGCCCGGTTCGAGGAGATCGAGGCGCTCTACAAGAAGCTGCACAAGGTCCAGTCCCGGCGCCTCGAGACCTTCACCGCCGGCGAGGAGCTCAGCGTCCGCTCGGAGAAAAACTACGAGCGCCAGCGCGAGGAGCTGGTAGGGCTGGTGGAAACGGTGCGGTTGCATAACAACCGCATCGAGGAGCTGGTCATGCAGCTCAAGCAGCTCAACCAGCGCCTCACCAGCCTCGAGGGCTCGCTGCTGCGCCTGGCGGAGAGTACCAAGGTCGCGCGCGACGACTTCCTCAACCAGTACCGCAGCCACGAGCTCGACCCCAACTGGCTCGACCGCATCGCCAAGCTGCCAGGCAAATCCTGGAAGAGCTTCGCCGCCAAGCACGCGAAGGAGATCGTTGCGATCCGCGCGCAGATCGCCTCGGTGGCGACCGATTGCGGCCTGCCGATCAGCGAGTTCCGCCGGGTCTTTGCCACCGTCAGCCGCGGCGAGCGCGATTCGACGCGCGCCAAGAAGGAAATGATCGAGGCGAATCTGCGGCTGGTGATCTCGATCGCCAAGAAATACACCAATCGCGGCCTGCAGTTCCTCGACCTGATCCAGGAAGGCAACATCGGCCTGATGAAGGCGGTCGACAAGTTCGAATACCGCCGCGGCTACAAGTTCAGCACCTACGCCACCTGGTGGATCCGCCAGGCGATCACCCGCAGCATCGCCGACCAGGCGCGCACCATCCGCATCCCCGTGCACATGATCGAGACGATCAACAAGCTGGTTCGCACCAGCCGCCAGATGCTGCACGAGATTGGCCGCGAGCCGGCGCCGGAGGAACTCGCCGAGAAGCTCGGCATGCCGCTCGAAAAAGTGCGCAAGGTCCTCAAGATCGCGAAGGAGCCGATCTCGCTCGAGACCCCGATCGGCGACGAGGAGGACAGCCATCTCGGCGACTTCATCGAGGACAAGAACGCCGTGCTGCCGGTAGAGGCGGCGATCCAGGCCAACCTGCGCGAGACCACCACGCGCGTCCTGTCCTCGCTGACGCCGCGCGAGGAGCGGGTGCTGCGCATGCGTTTCGGCATCGGCATGAATACCGACCACACGCTGGAGGAGGTTGGCCAGCAGTTCAACGTCACCCGCGAGCGCATCCGCCAGATCGAGGCGAAGGCGCTGCGCAAGCTCAAGCACCCGAGCCGCAGCCGCAAGCTGCGCAGCTTCCTCGACGACTGACCGCGTCTTGTCGGCCGACACGCAGAGCGTCGATCGCGTCGCCGTCACGGTGACGTTCCTGCGGATGGAGGTGCCCCCGCTCCAGCCGGCGCCGGCGCTGCCGCCCGCGGCGGAGGTGCGGCTGCTGCGCGACATCACGCCGGCGCATTACCGTCTGCTCTACGATGCGGTCGGCGCCGACTATCTCTGGTGGCTGCGCCGGGCGATGCGCGAGCGTCAGCTTGCCGCGCTGCTGCGCAGCCCGCATGTGAGCGTGCGCGTGCTGCTGCTCGATGGCCGTGAATCCGGCTTCTACGAGCTCGACCGCCGCTCCTGGCCGGCGGTCAATCTCGCCTATTTCGGCCTGCTGCCGCACGCCGTGGGCAGGCATGTCGGCCGGGCCTTCCTGCGCCACGCCGTGGATACCGCCTGGGCCATGGGCCCGCGCGCGGTGACAGTGAACACCGCCACCGCGGACCATCCCCGCGCCCTGCCGCTGTATCGCTCCGTGGGGTTCCGGTTTCTGCGCGCGGTCGATGAGGAGTGGCCGATCCCGCGCCAACTCGGGTTGACCATTCCCGAGCACCTGCAGCCCCTGGTGCGGGGCGCGTCCGTCTCGCGATAGAGTGATATGCCCGGGACGGCGCGGGCCGACCCATGGTATACGGTTCCAGTCGGCTACTGTTGCAGGAGGCATCCATGTCCGCCAATGTCGGTTCCCTCGATCGCATGATCCGCCTCGTGGCCGGTGCCATTCTCGTGGTGCTCGGCCTCTGGCTGGGCGGCGGCTGGCTCTGGGCCGCGCTGGTCGGCGCCGTGCTGGTCGCCACCGCCCTGTTGCGCGTCTGCCCGGCCTATACGCTGTTGCACATCCGCACCAACAAGACCTGATCGCAATACCGGCCCCGTCGCCGGTCCCCGACCCGCGCTGCGTGCCGTGCCTCGCCGCCGGTGCCAGGCCGGGGCCGGCATGGGGCAGGTGCGGGCATGGGGCAGGCAGGGAACATGCCATGACCACGTGGTTACGTCGTCTCTTTGCCAGCGGCGGCGCCGCGCCTGCCCTGGCCCGCGTCGACGCGGCGACGCTGCGCGCCTGGCTCGAGGAGGGCGACGTGCTGCTCGTCGATATCCGCGAGGCGGGAGAATTCGCGAGCGGCTGCCTGCCGCGTTCGCTTTCGGTGCCACTCTCGCGCTACCCGGAACGACTGGCCGCGCCGGCGCATGCCCGCCGGGTCGTCTTCTACTGCCAGAGCGGGCAGCGTACCCGTTTCGCGGCCGGCCGGCTTGCCCGCAGCACCGAGCTGCCGGCCTTCATGCTCGACGGCGGGCTTGGCCGGTGGCGCGACTGAGGCCCGGCGTCTGCCAGGGGCGGAAAATCGTCAGCGAGCGGGGCGGCGGCGCGCCGTCCGGTGCCTCCCGCCGGGCGCCGGCGTTGCGGGGTGCGGAGCCAGCCGGTGGCGTGGCGGCCGACCCGCGGCGAGGCTCTGATCGCGCTGCATCAGTGCCTGCATCCGGCTGACAATGTCGTCGAGCGCGGCGATGCGCCGCGCGCCGGGCGGGCGGATGGCCAGGTAGGAGACACGGATTTCCGGGACGAAGGGAATCGTGACGACATCCGCGCCGGCGGCCCGGACACTGATGCGGTCGACGATGGCAATGCCGAAGCCAGCCGCGGCAAAGCAGCAGCAATTGAGCATCGACGTTTCCACGATAGTCGCCGGGTGGAGGTGCTCGACGGCGAAGGTGCGATCGAGAGCAAGCCGCAGCGGCGAGTTGCGCCCCGGGACCAGAATGCGGTGGTGCTGCAGATCGGGCGTGCGGACCTGGTCGAGCCCTGCGAGGTCGTGGCTTGGGGTTACGACCGCGACTGCCTCGGAGGTCTGCAGCAGCGTCGCGCTCCGCTCGGGCGCCCCCTGCGAATCGAAGACCAGGCCGAGATCGTACTGCCCCTTTTCGACCATTTCGGAGATGTGACGACTATTCTCGACGTCGATCACCAGCGGCAGGTCGAGCCGGTTGCCGAGCACGTCGAGGATCGCCTGTTGCAGATAGGGACGAACCAGCGACGTCACGCTCGCAATGCGCAGCACGATGTTCTTGTGCTGGCCGATATCGTCCGCAGCGCGGGCGATCTGGTCGAGGCCGAGATAGAAGCGCTCCACTTCGCGAAACAGCAGCACGGCCTCGGGGGTCGGGCTGAGGCGCGTGCCGCGGCGTTCGAAGAGCCTCAGACGCACCGCCGATTCGAGGTCCTTGATCAGCCTGCTGACGGCGGGCTGGGTGATGTTCATAGCCTCGGCGGCGGTGGTGATGCCGCCTGACGCCATGACGCTGCGGAACGCTTCGACCTGCCGGGCCTTGAGGCGCATCTCGCCTCCTTCATAACATTTGGGAATGAAGGGAACATCAGATACGATTTTCCGCGCGGGTGCAAAAGCGATAACAGGCGGTGCAAGGCCACACTTGGCCACGCTTCAAAAACCGGAGGTTACGCCATGAAAGCGCGCCTAGCCGCAGCGGCCCTCGCAGTCTGTGTCTCCATCTTTCCCCTGGTGTCGCAGGCCCGCGACCTCACGATCGGGCTGTCCGCGTCGCCGACGTCGATGGACCCGCAATTCTACGTGCTGGGCCCCAACAGCGCGATGGCGCGCAACATCTTCGATGGTCTGGTGAACCAGGACCCCAAGCAGCGGATCACCCCCGGGTTGGCGGTTTCGTGGTCGACCATCGACGACACCACCTGGGAGTTCAAGCTGCGGGCGAATGTGACGTTCCACGACGGCACGCCGTTCACCTCTGCCGATGTCGTGGCCAGCATCCACCGGGTTGCGCTGGCCGCCAGGAACAGCCCCAGCTCCTTCCTTCCCTATGTGAAGGCCATCGCCTCAGTCACGGCGGTCGATCCTCTGACCGTGCGCATCAAGACCAACGGTCCCGCGCCACTCCTTCTCAACGACCTCAGCCGGATTGCCATCCTGCCCGCGGCCGATGCCAGCGTGACCACCACCGAGATGAACGAAGGCAAGGGCGTGATCGGCACCGGGCCGTTCGAGTTCGTCTCGTGGACGCCCGACAACAAGATCGTGCTCAAGCGCAACGATGCCTACTGGGGCGGCAAGCCGGCCTGGAATCAGGTGACCTTCAGGATCCTCAAGAACGACAGCGCGCGGGTCGCCGCGATTCTCGCTGGCGACGTCGACATGATCGAGAACATCCCCACCGCCGACACGCACCGGTTGATGAACTCGAAGGCGCTCAGCGTGGTTCAGGTTGCCGGCAACCGGGTGATGTATCTGGCGATGGATCAGGATCGCGCCGTCTCGCCGCTCGCCAAGGGACCCGACGGAAAGAACCCGCTGCGCAAGCTCGCGGTCCGGCGGGCGCTGTCGCTGGCGATCAACCGCCAGGCCATCGTCCAGCGGATCATGGACGGGCAGGGCGTTCCGGCCGGCCAGCTCGTGCCGGATGGTTATTTCGGATACGATCCGAACATCAAGGTCGATCCCTATGACCCGAAGAAGGCCAGGCAACTGCTGGCCGAGGCGGGTTACCCGCACGGGTTCTCCATGACCTTCGATGCCTCCAACGACCGTTATCCGAACGATTCGAAGGTCGCGCAGGCGATCGGCCAGTTCTTCAGCCAGGTCGGCATCAAGATGAAGGTCGTGACGATGCCGGGGAGCATCTACTTCTCCCGCGCCTCGGCGAGGGATTTCAGTTTCATCATGGGTGGTGCCGCGGTCGAAACCGGGGAGGCGTCGAGTGTTCTCGGCCCGCTGCTCGAGACCTACGGCCCGAAGGCGGGGCAGGGCAACCGGGGACGTTACTCGAACGCCGAATTCGACAAGGCGCTCAGCGAAGCGCGGCATACGCTCGACCCCGCCAGGCGGGAGGCCCTGCTGCGCAAGGCGACCGCGATCGGCATGCACGACGTTGGCGTCATTCCGGTCTTCTACCTCGCCAATACCTGGGCCATGAAACGCGGCCTGTCGTATGCCGGGCGCTCGGACGGCTATACGCTCGCCTTCTACGTAACGTCGCACTAGGTCGCGATGGCGAGGGTCGAAGCGACGTCGCATGGCGGCCGGCGGGCACGCCGCCGCCGTGCGCGTCACTGCAGCAAGCTCGTGCCGTCATGACCGCAACACCCATCGTCATCGACTGCGACCCCGGCATCGATGACGCGATCGCGCTCCTGACCGCCTTCGTCTCGACCGAGCTCGACATCCGCGCCATCACGCCGGTCTGCGGCAACCAGCCACTTGAGCGGACGGTGCGCAATGCGCTCACCGTCTGCGAACTGGCAGGACGGTGCGATATTCCGGTGCATCCAGGCTGCTTTCGTCCGCTGTTCCGCGAGCCCATCCACGGACAGTTCCACGGACGCGGGGGGCTCGGAAACGCCGAACTGCCAGAACCCACGAAACGTGCGGAACGCCGATCCGCCGTTGATTTTCTTATCGAGGCGCTGGAGGCCGCTGCGACCGGCTCCCGCCTCACCATCTGCTGCCTCGGGCCGATGACCAACCTCGCCGTGGCGCTGCGGATGAAGCCGGCGATTGCCGCCGGGATCGAACGCGTCGTGATGATGGGCGGGGCCTATCGCGAACCGGGGAACCGATCGCTGACGTCGGAGTTCAACGTGCTGGCAGACCCGCACGCGGCCGGCATCGTCTTCTCGAGCGGTGTTCCCATCGTCGCCCTCGGTCTCGATGTGACGCACCGGGTCATGCTGCAACCGGCGCATGTGGCCCGTTTCGGCGACATGAGCGGCCCCATCGCGAAGACGATCTTCGACCTGATGGCGTTCTGGGATCGCAATGACGTGCGCCGTTATGGCTCGCGCGGCGGGCCGCTGCATGATCCGCTGGTCATCGCCTATCTCCTGGCGCCGCAGCTCTTTCGCTGCGAGCGGGCTCGCGTCTTTGTCGAGCACGAGAGCGAGCTTTGCATGGGGCAGACCGTCGCCGACTGGTTCGGCAAGACCGGCGGCGAAGCCAATGTCGAGATTGCAACCGAGGTCGATGCCGCCGTCCTCGAGCTGATCCTCGGGCGCCTGGCGCGGTATGACGCGCACGTCCGCGCATGACGAGGCCGAAAGTCGTCATCGACACCGACCCCGGCGTGGACGACGCCGTCGCGATCCTGCTCGCGCTCGCGTCCCCGGAGATCGACGTGATCGGCATCTCGGTGGTCGCCGGGAACGTACCCCTGGGCGATGCGCTCGGCAACGCCTGCCGGATCGTCGGGCTCTCGGGACGATCCGACATTCCCGTTCGCGCGGGAGCCGCGGGCCCGCTGGTCCGCGACCAGGTGTTCGGAAAATATCGCGCCATTGGAATCTTCGGCGACGATATCGTCGCGCCGGCGACGATGGCCGTGGACACCGAGCATGCGGTGCAATTTCTTGTGCGCCAGGCGCGCTTGGCAGCGGCAAGCGGCGAGTTGCTGACCATCTGTGCCATCGGTCCGCTAACGAACGTTGCGCTCGCACTGGTGCAGGATGCGGACGTGGCCCGCGGCATCGGGCACATCGTCTGCATGGGCGGCGCATTCGCGGCACTGGGGCATCGCACGCCGTGGGCCGAATTCAATTTCTATGCCGACCCACACGCGGCGGAAATCGTTTTCCGTTCTGATATCCCAATGATCCTGATGTCGCTGGACGTTACCTGCCAGGCCCTTTTCACGGCGGAGCACGTCGATTGCATGCGCTCCCGCGGCGGGAAGGCGGGGGCTGCGATTGCCGGGCTGCTGACGCGCTTCGACCGCAGCGACCTCGCGCGCTATGGGCGGGCAGGCGCACCACTGCACGACGCGATGACCGTTGCCTGGCTGGTCGAGCCCTCGTTATTCCAGATGCGCCCTGCCGTTGTGGGGGTCGAGGTCGGAGGGTATACGGCGGGACATTCCTATGCCGATTTCCACGGACAGACCGGTCGCGCTGCCAAGGTGATGCTGGCAACCGGCGTGGCGGAGGCGGGATTTCGCGATTTGGTGATCGATCGTATGGCCAGGTACGGCAAACGCTCTGCCGGCGGTGGCGGATGAAAGTGTGAGATCATGGCCGGCTACCTGTTCAACCGGGTCCTGCAGACGATCCTGACGCTCTTCGTGATGTCGGTGCTGGTCTTCGGCGGGCTCAACCTCGTCGGCAATCCGGTTGACGTCCTGCTGAGTTCGACCGCAACGCCGGCGGAGCGCCTGCAGGTGATCAAGTCCTTCGGCCTCGACAAGCCCGTTGCCGAGCAATACTGGATCTTCCTGAGACATGCCGTGGAAGGCAATCTCGGCAATTCGTTTGTCTACAACCAGCCCGCCCTTCGCCTGATCCTGGAGAGGATGCCGGCAACCCTCGAGCTTGCGTTCGTTGCCCTCGTGATCGCCCTCGTCGTCGGTCTTCCGCTCGGCATCGTCGCTGGCCTGCACCCCAAGGGTTTCGTTTCGAAGTCGATCATGACGTTCTCGATCCTCGGCTTCAGTCTGCCGACATTCTGGATCGGCGTCGTCATGATCATGCTGTTCAGCGTCCTGCTGGGATGGCTGCCGGCGTCCGGGCGCGGCGCGACGATCCCGGTCTTTGGCGTGCCGCTGAGCCTGTGCACATGGGACGGCATCAGGCACCTCATCCTCCCGGCGTTCAATCTCGCGCTGTTCAAGATCTCGCTGGTCATCCGCGTCACGCGCGCGGGCGTGCTCGAGACGATGGAGCTGGATTATGTTCGTTTTGCCCGCGCCAAGGGGCTGACGGAAAGCCGCGTCGTGCTGGTGCACGTGCTCCGCAACACCCTGATCCCGCTGATCACCGTGATCGGCCTCGAACTCGGCTCGCTGATTGCGTTCGCAGTCGTAACGGAAACCATCTTCGCCTGGCCGGGGATGGGAAAGCTGATCATCGATTCCATCGCTGTG
>JAJXSZ010000040.1 GCA_021784255.1 Pseudomonadota bacterium
AGGCGGCGCTGCGCCTGGCCCGCGAGGCGGAAACCGCGGCGCGCGGCGCGCGCGGCGAGACGGAGCGAAGGCTCGAGCGGGCGCGCGCCTCGGCCGCACGGCTCGCCACCGAGACCGCCTCCGCCACCGCCCGGCTGCAGGCCGCCGACGAGGAGGAAGCGCGCCTCGGCGCCGACCGCGACGAAGCCCGTGCGGCGCTCGACCAGGCCCTCGCCAACATCACGACCGCGCCCGACACCACAGCCGCCCGCGCGGCGGTCGCCACGGCCCGCGAACATCTCTCGCAGGCGCGCCGCGACGAGAGCGCCGCGCGGGCCGCCCACGCCGAGGCACGGCGCGTGCTGGAGGCCGCACGCCAGCGCCTCGCCAGCCTCGAATCGGAATTGGCGGAATGGTCGCGCCGGCACACCGATGCCGAAACGCGCGTCGCCGATCTCGAGGCGCGGCGGGGCGAGGCAGCGGCGGTGCGTGACGCGAGCGCGGCGCTGCCGGAGGAAATCGAGGCGCGCCGGATCGCCGGCATCGAGGCGCTGGACGCCGCGGAACGCACCCATGCCGCCTGCGCCGCGGCGCTGCAGGCCGCCGAGGATGCAGCCGGAGCCGCCGACCGCGCCGCACGCAGCGCCGAATCGCGCCTGGCCCAGACGCGCGAGGAAGCGGTGCGCATCGAGGCAGCGCGCGAGGCGGCGACGGCCGCGGTCGGCGCCATCGCCGAACGGGTGCTGGAGCGGCTGGGGGCTGACGCGGTGCTGCCGGAGCCACCGGCCGGGCTCGACGAGGAGCGCGCGCGCAAGAAGCTCGACCGCCTGTTGCGCGAGCGTGACGAGATGGGCCCGGTCAACCTGCGCGCCGAAGTCGAGGCCGAAGAGATCGCCGCGCGCGTCGAGGCGATCGTCAAGGAAGGCGCGGAGCTGACCACCGCCATCGCCAAGTTGCGCGGCTCGATCGGCCATCTCAACCGTGAGGGGCGCGAGCGGCTCGCGGCCATCTTCGAGCAGGTCGACAACCAGTTCCAGGCGCTGTTCGCGCGGCTGTTCGGCGGCGGGCGGGCGCATCTTGCGCTGGTCGGCTCGGACGACCCGCTCGAGGCGGGGCTCGAGATCTACGTCCAGCCCCCCGGGAAGAAGCTGGCGACACTGTCCCTGCTCTCGGGCGGGGAACAGGCGCTGACCGCGCTGGCACTGATTTTTGCCGTCTTCCGCTGCAACCCCGCCCCGGTGGCGGTGCTGGACGAGGTGGACGCGCCGCTCGACGATGCCAATGTGGAACGGTTCTGCAACCTGCTGGAGCACATGACGCATGACGGGGGCACGCGGTTCCTGGTGGTCACGCACCACCCGATGACGATGGCGCGAATGGACCGGCTTTACGGGGTCACGATGCAGGAACGCGGCGTCTCCCGCCTCCTTTCCGTCGACCTCGCGCGCGCCGCCGCCATGGCTGAAGCCACCCCGCTCGCCGCCGAATAGCGCGCCCGCCGTCATCGTCCAGCCATGCGCGCGGCGCCGGCGTGGCAGCGGTTCCGCCCTCCAGAGTGCCGCGTGGGGGCTGGGAAACCTCCGTCACGTCCGGCAGAGTCGAGCCATGACGCCGCACTCGCGCATCACCGTCGAAGGCACGGGCCGCGCCGCGCACCCCCCGCTTGCGGGGCGCTATCGGCCTTCCCGGCGGCATCGGCATGAACGACCCCGGCGAGCGATGCTCGGGCTCGCCGGCCGTGGCCCGATGCCGATGACGGCGCTGCGCCTGGGCAGGCCGCCGCCGCGCGAACTCGCCCGCGGGCAATCGCTCGCGAGCGCCGCGCTCGTCACGCCCAGGGGCGGCTGCGTCCAGGCCGGGGTGCCGCCAGCGATGGGCGACCGGCGTCGCGGCGGGCGCTGCATCGACGCCACCCGGATGCCCGCGCCACGGGTCGCGGGCGCGCTCGCACCGGACGCGGCTGCTGCCGGCCCGGCGCATCGCGTCGCCGCGCCCCATCGCGGCCCCGCCACATGAGCCAGGACAACCGCGTCGGCGAGCTCACGGCGACACGAACGATCGCGATCTCGACGGCATGGAACCTGTCCGGGCGCATCTTCCCGCTGCTGATTGCGGTCGCAGCCACGCCCTTCCTGCTGCACGCGATGGGCCTCACCCGCTGGGGCATCTTCTCGCTGTCGCTCGCGCTGATGAGCGCGTTCACCATCTTCGACCTCGGGCTGGCGCGGGCGCTGACGCGCACCATCGCGCATGCAATCGCCACCGGCGACGACGACGCGGCGGCGGAGGCGACCAAGACCGGCATCGTCGTGCTCGCCGGCCTCGGCGTCGTGTTCGCGGTGCTGGCCGCGCTCGGTCTACATTTTTATGTCGGTCATGCACTGAAAGTGCCCGCGACGCTGCGCCCGGAAGTGATGCGCGCGCTCGACGTACTCTGCCTCGCGCTGCCGCTGGTCGTCGTCAATGGTTCGCTCTGGGGCATACTTTCCGCCCATCAGCGCGTCGGCGCCTACACCATCATCAACATGCCGATCCTCATCGTCTATTATCTCGGCCCGCTCGCGACACTCGCCATCTGGCACAGTCTGGTTCCCGTGATGGCCGTACAGGTGATGTGCCGCGCGCTGACCACCGTCGTCCTCTGGCGCCTGGCGCACCGCGTCATGCCATCGCTCACCACCGCGCGCGTCTCCTTGCGCGCCATCCGCCCGGTGCTGCACCTCGGCGGCTGGATGACGGTCTCGAACCTCGCCTTTCCGGTCCTGCTCTACCTCGATCGTTTTGTTATCGCTTCCGTTCTCTCGCCGGCGGCAACGGCCTGGTATGCGACCCCGTTCGACATCATCTTCCGCTTCACGGCGTTGCCCCAGGCCCTGATGGCCGCGGCCTTCCCGGCCATGACGACCGCGCACCGCGCGGCACCCGCGCGCGCCGCCCTCCTCTATCGGCGCGCGCTGCTGGCGGTGGGCGCCATGGTCCTGCCGGTGGCACTCGTCGCGGTCACCATGGCGCAGCTGCTGCTGCGGCTCTGGCTCGGCGCGCCCTTTGCGCTGCATGCCGGCCCGGTCCTGCGGCTGCTCGGCTTCGGTATCCTCTTCTACAGCCTCGACATCGTCGCCGCGGACCTGCTCGACGGGCTGGGCCAGCCCGCGTTCAATGCCCGCCTCGCTCTGCTCGAGATCGCGATCCTGATCCCGCTGCTGCTGGTGCTGCTGCCGCTGTTCGGCGTGGTCGGCGCCGCGGCCTCGTGGGTGGCTCGGGTCGCCATCTCGTTCGGATTGCGGCTTTGGTTGCTCACCCGGATCTTTCCGGAGACACGCGCCGAGCTGCTGCGCCTGGTTCCGGTGTTCGCGCTCTCGCTGCTGGCGCTGGTCGTGGCTATGCTCGGGCCGGTTCCCGCCGGTGCTGGCCTGCTCGTCGTCGCCACCTTTACCTGGACGCGCGCCCTCAACGGCGCTGAACGAACGGCCGTTCTGGTCCGGCTCCGGCGCGCCCCTGCGCCCTGAGCACGCGCCGCGCAACCCGGCGCCGGTCGGGCCATCCCGCCCATGGCGCCCGGATCTTCAGGGTGAGCCGCCGCCGCGCCAGGTCCAATACCCCCAGAGCCGTCCACGCAGCGTGCGGCTGTAATAGGCGACACCAACGCGATCGGCGCGCAGCGCGCTCAGCAGCATCCCACCAAGCGCGCGAAGCAGGTAGCGCAGCAGCGTGCCGATCCCGTAGCCATGGTGGCGCAGGCAGGCGCCGAAACCGGCGGCATTGCCCGCGACACGCGCGAGCCCGACGGCCGACAGACGGCTGTCGCGATGCCAGACGACGAGCGCGGGATCGAATACGGCGGGGACTTCCGCCTCCAGCAGTCGCAGCGCGAGATCGGCCGATTCGCAGCTCATGAACGGCGTCCCCAGACCGAACCGTTGGTCGAAGCCCCCGAGCCGAGCCAGCACCTCGCGCGCGATGAAGATGCCGGGCTCGCGCGCGGTCACGAACACATTGTGACGCGTGACCGCAACCAACCGCGCCGGCGCGGCGCCACCGGCGCTTGGTGCGCCACGCTCGCTCGCGACCAGGGCCGTCACCATGCCGGGCATCGGCAAGGCGGCCAGCTTTTCGGCCACCCTCTCCAGCAGGCCGGGCGTATAGGCACAGTCATCGTCGGGAAACGCCACGACCTCGCCCCGGGCCAGCGGGATACCGGCATTGCGCGCGGCCGTGGCGTGGCCCGGCGCCATGCGCCGGCGGATGAAAGCGATATGCGGAAAGGCGGCAAGCACGGGAGCGAGACGCTCATCCTCGTTCTGGTCGACGACAATCACCTCGCGCACCAGCGCCGCGTTGCCGAGGCTCGCGAGAAAGACCCGCGTCTGCTCCACCCGTCCGACCGTCGCCAGAATCAGCGAGAAACGCACGTCACCGGCCTCCGGTCGCGAGCACCGCCACGATGGCTGTCTCGCATCGGCAGGCCATCAGGCCGACCCAGGGCATCACGACCCTTTCCTTCCGGCGCCGAATACCTCACCATCTGCGAAGCGATGCGCACATGCCAGCAGCCGCCCGCGGCGCAAATGTTGCGAGATGGACTCGTTCGGCGAAACGGCCGGCACGGCCACGACCGCGTTGCGCCAGGCGCGGTGCGCCGGTGATGGATCGGGGAGAGCAAGCCTCCGCGCTGCGCCTCGCCGTTGGCATTCCGACCGTCGGGCGACCGGCGATACTCGCCGAGACTCTGGCCGAGCTCGAACGCCAGATTCGCCCACCCGATGAGGTGCTGATCTGCCCCACCCAGCCCGCCGACCTGCCGGACGCGATCGTCAGCCGCGCGCCTTTGCGCATCATATCGCTGCCGCCCGCCACCACCGCCGGCGCCTCCCTGCAACGCAACCTCATGCTCGATGCCACGACCAGCGACATCATACTTTTTCTCGACGACGATTTCTTCCCCGCTCCCGCCTATCTCGCCGCGGTTGAAACGGCGTTCATCAGCGATCCCGACCTCGTCGGGACCACAGGCACGCTGCTTGCGGACGGCGCGACGGGGCCGGGGCTGACCGCGGCCATGGCGCGTGCACGGCTCGCGCGCGACCAGGGCGCCGACGCGACGGGCCGCATCGATACGTCCGTGCCCGGAACTTATGGCTGCAACATGGCGTTCCGCATCGCCGTGGTGCGCGAGCACGGCCTGCGCTTCGACGAAAACCTGCCCCTCTACAGCTGGCAGGAGGACAACGACTTCTCCCGCCGGCTTGGCCGGCATGGCCTCATCCGGCGCCTCGCCGGCGCCCGCGGCGTCCATCTCGGCCACAAGAGCGGCAAGACTTCGGGCGTTCGGTTCGGCTATTCGCAGGTTGCGAACTTCGTCTATCTGATGCGCAAGGGCTCCGTGCCGGGCGGCGTCGCGGTTCGGCACATCCTGCGCAACCTCGCCGCCAACCTGCTGCACGCGCTGCGGCCCGAGCCGTGGGTGGACCGGCGCGGCCGCTTGCGCGGTAACATCATGGCGCTGGCCGATCTGCTGCGCGGCCGCTGCGATCCGCGGCGCATCGTCTCGCTATAGTGCCGGCGCAAGCGGCGCGCGCTCAACCCTGCACCGCGTGAATCGTCCGCTCGACCGAGGCGATGAAGTCGCGGCGAAATCGTGCGATAGCAAAACGTTCCGCTGCCGCACGGCAGTCGGCGGCGGCGATACGGGGCTCGGCGGCAATGAAGGCACGCACACCCGCCATGACGCCCTCGACGCTCTGCTCGCCGAACAGCACGCCGGTCGGCGCCGCGGTATCGGTGCCGGCGACGATCTCGCGCGCGCCGCCGCGATCGAGCGCGATCACCGGGGTGCCGCAGGCCAGTGCTTCCGCCAGCACGATGCCGAAATCCTCCTCGCCGGCGAAGACGAAGCCACGCGCCTGCTGCATGCGCGCCGCCATCTCCCCCGGCGGACAGGGATCGAGGAAGCTGATGTTGGGCGCGCCGGCAGCCGCCGCGCGGACGCGGCAATGTTCCGGGCCGGCGCCGGAGATGACGAGACGCAATTGCGGCATGCGCGCGAAGGCGGCGGCGACGAGATCGACGCGTTTGTAGGGCACCTGGCGGGAAGCGACGAGGAACGTCTCGCCACGCCTGCCCGCCGGCCGGAACAGCTCCGTGTCCACCGGCGGCGGGATCACCTCCGCCTCGCGGCGATAGGCTTTGCGGATGCGCCGGGCAATATAGTGCGAATTCGCAATGAATGTATCGACGCCGTTGGCGGTGCGCACGTCCCATATCCGCAGGCGCGACAACAGCCAGCGGGCGTAGACACCGCGGAGGCCTCGATCGGTCCGGCTCTGGCGCAGATACTGGTGCTGCTGGTCCCAGGCATAGCGCATCGGCGAATGCACATAGGAGACGTGCGGCTGGTCCGGTCCGGTGATCACCCCCTTGGCAACCGCATGCGAGGACGAGATCACGAGGTCGTAGCCGCTGAGATCGAATTGCTCGACGGCGAGCGGCATCAATCCGAGATAGGAACGATAATGCCGCCGGGCGCCCGGCAGGCGCTGGACGAAGGACGTGCTGACCGGACGGTCGCCGAGGAACCGGCGTTGTTCCGGCGCCAGGAAGTCGACCACCGTGAACAGGTCGGCGGAAGGGTAGCAGGCGATGATCTGCTCCAGCACGCGCTCCCCGCCGGCATAGCCGACGAGCCAGTCATGCACGATGGCGATTCTCATGTCGCTGCGAGCCCCATGGCATGCATCCTATGCGACACGCTCCAGCGCGCCGCAGAGTCTTTCGGCCGCCGCCTCCCAAGTGAAGACGCGCGCACGGGCGAGCCCCGCCTCGCGTAACCTCGCCGCCGCCGCCGGCTCGTCGAGCAGGCGTCCAACCGCCGTCGCGAACGCCCGCGGGTCATCGGGGTCCGCGAACAGCGCCGCCTCGCCGCATGTCTCGTGCAGCGCAGGGATCGCGGCGGCCACCACCGGGCAGCCGCAGGCCATCGCCTCGATGGCCGGCAGCCCAAACCCCTCGTAGCGCGAGGGAAACACGAGGCAGGCCGCACCACGGTAGAGTGCCGCAAGGGTGGCGTCGTCGACACGGCCAAGCGGCCGGATGCCGCCCGGCCAGCGGGCGGCGCCGAACACCCTGCCGCCGGCCCCGCCAGCCGCCACCAGATCAAGCCCCCGCCCGCGCAGCATTGCCGCCGTCGCCTCGAGCACCGCCAGGTTCTTATGCGCAGCCGGCGTGCCGACCGCGAGCACATAACGGCCCGCGCCAACGGGTGACGGCACCGCCCGTTCGCGCAGGATGTGCTCGGCCCCCTCGCCCAGCACCACGACGCGCGACGGCGGTATGCCGAGATGGCGCTCAAGCTCGCGCCGCGAAAACTCCGAGACCGTGGCGATCGCGATACCGCGCCTCGCCAGCACGCGGTGCAGCAGCCGGTACCACACACGAAACCGCCACGCATAGGCCTGCGGGGTTGCGAACACGCCGGCATCGTGGATCACCAGCAACTGGCGGCGCTGCAACAGCGGCGCCGCATTGGCGAGATTGACCAGCACCGCGCCGCCGCTCGCACGCGGCAGGACCAGCTGCTCCCAGATCTGCCCCTTGGCGCGGGCCGCAGCCTTGAGTTGCCACCCCTCGCCGGCCCAGGCGTCCGGCAGGCGGGCACCATGCGGACCGAGTAGCACTGGCCATGGCCGCAGCCGCCCGAGCGCGGCGGTTATTTCTGTCGCAAAACGTTGCACACCCGTGGCCGGTTGCGCCAGAAAGCGTGCGTTGATGGCGATCGCGTCCGTCACGCCGCAACAGCGCGCGTCGCCGGCACGAGGGCTGCCGGTTCGAGTACCGCGACACGGACCGAAGCAGCGATCAGGATCGCCAGCAGCACGTAAAAATCGAGATTGACGATCTCGGGAGCGGAAATCAGCGCACTCAGCAGCGTTCCGCTGCAGGCGGCGCGGGTGGCCTCGATCGCCCAGATATCGTGCGAGCTGGCCGCGGCGGCCACGCCGGCCCGACGGGCGCGCCGCAGCAGCTTGACCACCCGCACAACGAACCACGCCAGTAGCGCCGTCCCCCATACGCCGAGGCCCGCGAGCAGGCCGGGAACCAGACTCGAGGAGCGGAAGCTGCCCCAGCCGGTTCCGAAGCCGAAGGTGGGGAAGATCGTCGCCAGCGCGTCGAGATCCTTCTGCGTGCGGTCGGAGAAGCTCGCTGATTGCTGCTTCGCCAGCGTGGAGGAATAGACCACCGACAATGACCGCCCGACACTGGGCTTGAGGGTGACGACGACCCCGGCCGCGACCACAAGGCCAACGAGCAGCGGCACGCCCACGCGCACGACGCGGCGCGCGACGACGGTTCGCTGACGCAGCAATGCGATGAGCGCGCTGCCGGCGCCGCCCAGCACCAGCATCACAATGCCGGTGGTCGAGGTCGAGATCAGCATCGCGAACGCCCCGCCGATCAGCGTCCAGCGCGGCAGGCGCGACGGGAAGCCGCGCAACACCAGCCAGCCGCTCGCAAACACCAGGCCCGAGAGGTAGTGTGCCAGGTCCGCCGGTTCGACGAACGAGCCGTTGATGCGCGGCACAAATCCGAATGTCTCGGAATTGGTCAGGCGGAATCCCGGGTTGTTCGAAATGAACCCGTAGGGGAACCACACGCCGGAGAGCTTCTGCCCGAGCTGCCAGTAACTGAAGACGATCGCGAGCACGCCGCACCAGAGATAGACGCGCACCAGTCTGATGAGGTCGATCTCGCGCCGCGCCAGGTAGAGCGCGGCGGCCAGCAGCACCGCGCAGGTCATCAGCAGATAAAAGCTCTGCGTCACGTTGCCTTGCCCCGGCATCAGCGGCACGGTGCCGTAAATCACGGTGTCCTTCTGCGGCCAGACCTGAAGCGCATGGGCAAACACGCGTGGCATCACGAACGCCGAGATGAGGCCGTAGGTGATCGCCAGCAGGTAGGGTTCGAGGGTACGCATGACGGTGCGCGCGCCTTCGAACGTCACGCCGAAGCCGATCTGCGAGACGACGTAAAGAACGAACATCGCCGCCGGCGGCGCCGTCGGCGGCAGACCGAGCGAGCCGACCACCACCGGTGTCGCCGCCCCGAAGACCGCGGTGACAAAGATCAGGATCAGCAGCCGTTCCGGGCGCGGGAACCACAGCACGCAGAGCGGCAGCAGGATGAAGCCGAACAACGTCACATGCATCGGAGCCCGCCTTCAGCCCCCGGAACGGACACGGAGGCCGTTGGTCACTGATAGTAGTTGCCGTAGTTCCGGTAGAGATAGGCGTGGCTGCCCTCATTGGCAGTCAGGGCGCGCAGATCCGCCTGCGTCAGCACCGTGCCCGCGACCCTGGTGCCGAAGCCGCGCAGCATCTTGAGCGCGCCGGAGACCATGGTGCGCGGTGTATCGCGCCATTTGACCACCATCACCGTCGCGTCCGCCACGGTCGCCAGCACCCGCGCGTCGACGAAGGCGAGCACCGGCGGCGCGTCGATCACCACCAGGTCGTAGCGGGTGCGCGCCGCGTCCACCAGGCCGCGCAGCGCGTCGGACGTCACCAGGTCCTGGACGTTGTTGCCGTTGCCCTCGGCGGGAATGATGTCGAGTTGGGTCACGTCGTCGCGCTGGATCAGCCGGTCGAGCATCGCGTCGTGATCGCCGCCGGTGCCGACCAGCGCGTTGAGGCTGGACTGCACGGTGATCCCTGCCGTGCGCGCGACCGAGGGGCGGCGCAAATCGGCGTCGATCAGCAGGCTGCGCCCACCCGCCAGCGCCACCGAGCGCGCCAGCGAAACGGCGAAGAACGTCTTGCCCTCGCGCGGCAGGGCGGAGGTGATGAGCACCACCCGCGGATGGCCGGCGGCATCGGACATCAGCAGCGCGCCGCGCACGGCGTTGATCGCCTCGACATAGGGGGAGCGCTGCTCCTCCATCGCCAGCGCGGCCTCCGGCTTGCGTGCGACCGGCAGGAACCCGATCGTCGGCAGCCCGGTTTCCTCCTCGAGCTGTTCGGCACTGCGGAAGCCTCGCTCCAGCCGCTCGCGCAGGAACGCCGCGACGACGCCGAGCACGATCGCGGCAAGCAGCGCAATCATGCCGTACTGCGTGCGTGTCGGCGGCGCCGCCGCCAGCGGCACGGACGCAAGCGAGATCAGTTCGGCGTCCGGTTGCTGAATGTTGCGTTCGTTACTCGTCTGCTCGGCCTTGTTCAGCGTGTCCATGTAGACGCGCCGCGCCGCGTCGGCCTCGCTCTCGAGCGCGCGCAGCTGGATTTCTGCCCTGTTCTGCTGCGCCACCTGCGCCTCGGCGGCCGCCAGGCGCCGCTTGAGCGAGGCTTCCCGCGCCGCCGCCGCCTCGGCCTCGGCACGGATCGCGCCGACGACCTTGTTGACCTCGCTCTGGATGCGCGCGCCGATCGCCGCCTGCTGCGCGCGCAGCGCCACGAGCTGCGGATTGTTCGCGAGTTGCGTGGTGCCGATATCGGCGGCGCGGGCGGCGATCTCCGCCTGCTGCGCCAGGAGGCGCTGGACCAGCGGCGAGGCGACGACCTCCGGCACGCTGCTGAGATCACCATGCCCCTTTTGCGCAGCCTCGATCTGGGCCAGGCTGGTTTCCTTCTGCACCCGATCGCTGGTCGCCTGCACCAGCAGCGCGTTGATCTGGGCCAGCTGCTGGCCAGCCACGGTGGCGCGGCGCTGGTTGGTGCCGATGGTGGAGCGATCCTCGATCAGCCCGTGTGCCTGGCGAAAATTGGCGATCGCCGCCTCGGCCGACTTCAGCTTGTCTTGCAGCGGCGCGACGCGCTCGGCTAGCCAGGCATCGGCGCGGGTTACGGCACGTTCCTTCAGAGCACGGTTGAAGTCGAGGTAGACGCGCGCATAGGCATTGGCGATCCGTGCGGCGAGGGCAGGGTCCAGGGCGCGAACCTGAAGACCGATGACATAGGAGCGGCCGTCGTTGATGACGGAGAGTTTGTCGTTGAGCAGGATGCTGGCCGCCAGCTGGGTACGCTCGGCCGCCGTCAGCACCGGCCGCGGCCGCGGCGGGAATCCCAGCATGCCGGCCGCGCGTCGCACGAGGCGCTGCAGCAGGCCTGGCGGACCATCGATGGCGTTCCTGAACTCGGGCGTGGCGGCGAGGTCGAGTTGCGTCGCGACCTGCTCGGCGAGCGCCGGGGAACGGATGATGTCGACCTGCGTCCGGACCTGCACGGCGTCGGATTGCAACGCGCCGGCCGAGATCGCCTGCAGGTCGGAAAGCGTGTTCTTGCGCGTGTCCACCAGCACCAGCGCGCGCGTCTCGTACTGCGGCACCATGCGCATGATGACCACGATGCCCGCCGCCAGCACCAGCGAGGCAACGATGGCAAACGTGATCTTTCGCCGCCGCAAGACGTCGAACACCATCCACGGCGAGACGGAATCGATCGCGCGCAGCGGCCTGGTGCTTTCAGGAACCGGCAGGTCGCCCAGCTGGGTGACCGACATCAGCTCGATTGCCCAGACGAAGTCGCAGCCGGGCGGCCGCGCAAGGGGCAGGACGGCGTATGCAACGCTGGCAACTCCTTCACCCCCTCGTTACCGTCGGCCATTGCGCGCCTCCGACGAGCAGCGCCCGGAAACAGGCCCTATCGTTCTCCTCGGCGCGCGGCCATCCTCGGCGTCCAGCAACCAATATTCCACTAAGCAGAGATTCGCCGAGTCGGGGAATCATCGCATTTTTCGGCGGATTCGCGCGCGGCTCCGGGGGGCGATGTGAGGCGGCGGCGGATCTTTAGGGTTTCTCGTCGCAATTCTCGACGCAAAGTGCGATGGGCGTTGCTCGGAAGCGCCGGCGTCGCCGCGCTCGGTATCGTCCTCAGCGGTGCTCGCGCGCAGTACATCACCCAGTTTTTCCCCGAGGGGTTGTTCGGCCCGGGCGATAATCTCGGCGTCACCGTGCGTTCCCGGGCCCGGCCGGAAACCGACTTCCAGGGCATCCACGCCGGTGGCTTCCTGATCCAGCCACGCCTCGGCGAGGCCATGGGCTACGACAACAACACCAACGGCGCGGCGCGCGGCAAAGGCTCAGCGCTGTTCGACACCACCGCCTCCGTCGCCCTGAACTCGCTCTGGTCGCGCAACGCATTCGGCGCCTACGTCTCGGTGGACGACCAGCGCTATCCTGCCCAGTCCCGGCAGAACCAGACGGACTGGACGATGGCCATCGGCGGCGCCGTCGATATCGGGCGCGACCGCCTGACGGCCGGGTACTCGCACCTCGCCCTGCACCAGACCGCCCGCACCCTCGACTCGCCCCAGCTGGATGCGCCCGGCGCCTTCTCGGTCGACACGCTGCGCACCGACGCGACGCTCCGCTCCGGCCGCTTCACCATCATTCCCGCCTTCACCGTCACCGACTACCGCTTCGCGGGCGTCAGCATCGCCGGCGTGCCCGCCACCCAGGCGCCGCGCGATCGGGTCGAATTCGAATCGTCCCTCACCCTGCGCTACGAGGTTGCCCCGCTGCGCAGCCTGGTCCTGGCGCTGCGCGAGACGGAGATCCACCATACCGAGGCGCCATCCGGCATCCCGAGCACCGACAGCCACGGCATGACATTGCTGGCCGGCATCGACTTTGCGCCCTCCGCGGTGTGGCGTGTCAGCGCGCTCGCCGGCGTGCAGGCCCGCACCTACGCGAGCTCCGCCTACAGCAACGACGTGGCCCCCGTCGCCGAGTTCAAACTCGTCTGGCAGCCGACCGGGCTGACCACCGTGACCGGCACGCTGGACCGGCGCATCGAGGATGCCGCCGAGGAAGGCTTCATCAGCTACACGCTGACCAGCGTCCGGCTGTCGGTGGACCACGAGTTGCGGCGCGACATCCTGCTCGGGGCGCACGCGGATTACGACAATCTCGCCTACAACCACGGCGGCGGCACCAGCGTCTTTGCCGGCGGCGGTGCCTCGGTGACCTGGCTGACCAACCGCAATCTGCACGTCACCGGTAGTTTCGAACACATGACGAAAACCGCCCGTGGCGGCAATTACGGCGACGACACCCTGATGCTGAAGCTGAATCTGGGACTTTAGCCGGACTCCGCGCTCGCTGCCCCCATCAGGGCCGGATCGTCACTCGTCTCAGATGACTTTGCCGGGATTGAGGATACCCCTGGGATCGAACGCCGCCTTCAGCCGCCGCATCGCCGCCATTTCGGCAGGCGAGCGCGTATAGCCGAGATAGGGCTTCTTCAGGATCCCGATGCCGTGCTCGGCCGAAACCGAGCCGCCCACCGCCTTCACGCAGCCATAGACCGCAGCATCGATGGCCTTCTTGCCCGGCCCGTCCTCCTGCAGCCGCACGCAGATATGCAGGTTGCTGTCGGCAAGGTGCCCGAACCACAGGACCGGCAGTCCGGGATGCAGCGCCTCGATCGCGAGGCGCGTGTCGGCCATGAAGCGCTCGACGGTCGCGATCGGCACCGAGACGTCGAAACCGGCATGCGGAAACGTCCGCGGAAACTCGGCCACGGAATCGCGCAGGCTCCACATCTCCCGCCCTTCGCGCAGGTTCTGCGCGATCACCGCGTCGCTCGCCGTGCCGTCCTCGAGCGCCCGTTCGATCAACCCCGCGAAGGCCGCTTCGTCGCGCGCCTGGTCGGTGCCCATCGCCTCCATCAGCACATAGCACGCCGCGCCCTCCGGCAGCGGCGCGCGGCAGCCGTGCGCATGCGTCGCGAGATGATAGAAATCCGGCCACAGCGCTTCGAAGGCCGCGAGCGTGGAGGCAAGCTCGGCTCGCGCCCGGCCGAGAAAGGTCAACAACGCCGCGTGCGAGCCCAGCGCCACGAAGGCGGTGGCCAGGCTCGACGGCTTCGGGTGCAGCCGCACCACGACGCGGGTGACGACACCGAGCGTGCCCTCGGAACCGATGAACAGCTGCTTGAGGTCGTAGCCGGCATTGTTCTTCAGCATCGTGTTAAGACCGGAAAGAACCGTACCGTCCGCCAGCACGGCTTCGAGTCCCAGGATCAGCTCTCGCGCCATGCCGTAGCGCAGCACACGATTGCCCCCGGCATTGGTCGAAGCGTTGCCGCCGATCGTGCACGTGCCGCGCGAGCCGATGTCGAGGCCGAACAGCATCCCCGCCGCGTCGGCTGCCTCCTGGATCACTTGCAGCGGTGTCCCGGCCTCGGCGGTCAGCGTCGCCCCGGCCACGTCCACCGCCTCGACCCGGCGCATCCGCGAGAGCGACAGCACCACCGAACCATCCGCCGGCGTGGCCCCGCCGAGCAGCCCGGTAAGTCCGCCCTGCGGCACCACCGGGACACCATGCTCGTTGCAATATCGCAACACCGCGGCCACCCCCGCGGTGTCGCTGGGATAGACGACGGCCGCTGGCACCTCACCCTGGCGCATCGGCACGTGCCAGTCGCGGAAGTGGCGCGGCTCGGCCTCGGTACCGGCCACGACGGCGCTCGCGCCGATAGCGCAACGCAGATCCTCGATCAGGGACATCACGTTCTCGCAGTTGCGCCCGCCCGGGCTCACAGGCAGAGGAAAGCAAGGCTGTCCG
>JAJXSZ010000238.1 GCA_021784255.1 Pseudomonadota bacterium
GCGGACGCCGCCGCGGCGCTGGCGCTGGCCAAGCTGGCGCGGCTGCTGCCGGCGGTGCTGGCCGCGCGCCTGGCCGCCGAGGCCGACACCGCGGCCCTGCTCACCGTCGCGGCCGCCGACGTGCTGTCCTACCCGGCCAGCGAGGCGGCGGCGCTGACCCGCGTGGCGCAGGCGCCGGTGCCGCTCGCCGACGCACGCGATGCCCGCCTCATCGCCTTCCGCGCACCCGATGCCGGGGTCGAGCACCTGGCGATCGTCATCGGCGATCCCGCAGCTCAGCCGGCACCACTGGTGCGGGTCCATTCGGAATGTTTCACCGGCGATCTGCTGGGCTCGCTGCGCTGCGATTGCGGCGACCAGCTGCGCGGCGCCATCGCGCGCATCGCCGCCGAGGGGCACGGCGTCGTGCTCTATCTCGCGCAGGAAGGGCGCGGCATCGGCCTCGTCAACAAACTGCGCGCCTACGCGCTGCAGGATCGCGGCCTCGACACGCTCGACGCCAACCGCGCGCTGGGCTGGGGCGCCGACGAGCGCAGCTTCCTGATCGCGGCGACGATGCTGCGCGAGCTCGGCATCGCCCGGCTCCGGCTGCTCACCAACAACCCGGCGAAGGTGGAGGCACTGGCCGCCTGCGGGATCGAGGTGGTGGCGCGCGAGAAGATCGTGATCCCGGCGAACGGCGTCAACGACGCCTATCTCGCGGCCAAGGCCGCGCGTTTCGGGCACCTGCTCGATCCATGAGGGCTCGATCCATGAGGGCTCGATCCATGCGGGCTCGATCCATGCGGGCGCGGCGATGCGGGCGCGGCCGTGCGGGCTTTTCCATGAGGCCGCGGCCATGATCGCCGAGGTCCGCGGCGACGCCACGCTCGCCTGGCGCGGCCGGCGCCTGCGTTGCGCGCTCGGCCGCGGCGGCATCGGCCCGACCAAACGCGAAGGCGACGGCGCTACGCCCGCCGGTGCGCTGGCGTTGCGCCGCCTGCTCTACCGCGCCGACCGCATCGGCCCCCCGCCCGGTGCGCTGCCGCGCGAGCCGATCGGCGCCGCCGATGGCTGGTGCGACGATCCCGCCCACGCCGACTACAATCGCCAGGTGACGCTGCCGCACCCGGCGCGCTGCGAGCAGCTCTGGCGCAACGACCATCTCTACGATCTCGTCGGCGTGCTCGGCTGGAACGACGATCCGGCGCAGCGCGGCCGGGGCAGCGCCATTTTTCTGCATGTCGCGCGCGACGATTACGCGCCGACCGAGGGCTGCGTGGCGCTCGCCCTGCCCGACCTGCTGCTGTTGCTTGGCGAGGGCGTGACGTCGCTGCTGGTTCGCGCGGATTAGGTGCGCATCACCCGGCGGCCGGCGGTGCTCCGACGCCACGCGCCCGCACAGCGGCCGCAACCCCTTGCGTTCAGCCCGCGAACGACCGATGTAGCGCCATCAGGACCTGTGTAGTCCGGTTGGAGACATGGATGTTCATTGAAACCGAAGGCACGCCCAATCCCGCCACGCTGAAATTCCTCCCCGGCCGCGAGGTCGCCGGCGCCGCCCCGGCCGATTTCGCCGCCCCGGTGGACGCCGCGACCAGCCCGCTCGCCGCGCGCCTGTTCGCGCTCGATGGCGTGGCCCGGGTCTTCCTCGGCGGCGATTTCGTCACCGTGACCAAGACCGGCGACGCCGACTGGGCGCATCTCAAGGCGCGGGTGCTCGGGGCGCTGATGGACCATGCGCTTTCCGGGGAGCCGTCGCTCGCCGCCGGCGCCGCGGCGGTCGAGGAGGATTGCGCGCCGGAAGACGCGGAGGTGGTCGCCCAGATCAAGGAGCTGCTCGACACCCGGGTGCGCCCGGCGGTCGCCGGCGATGGCGGGGACATCGTGTTCCGCGGCTATCGCGACGGCATCGTACGGCTGCACATGCAGGGCGCCTGCTCCGGCTGCCCGTCCTCCACCGCCACGCTCAAGCATGGCATCGAGACGATGCTGCGCCACTACGTGCCGGAGGTGCGGCGCGTCGAGCAGGTGCTCGCCTGAACGACGATGAGGCAGGTGCTCGCCTGAACGACGATGAGGCAGGTGCTCGCCTGAACGACGATGAGGCAGGTGCTCGCCTGCAGGGCGATCGCTTGATCCGCGGGCGGCCACGGTCTAACGCCCGGCCTTCCCAGCACAGACGGTTTTCGCATGAAACTCGACGATCCGGCTCTCGACCAGCTGTTCCGCACCGCGCGCACGCACAACAAGTGGACCGAGGAACCGGTCACGGACGATGAGATCCGTGCCGTCTTCGACCTCATGAAGATGGCGCCGACCTCCGCCAACTGCTCGCCCGCGCGCTTCCTGTTCCTGCGCAGCACGAGCTCCAAGGAACGCCTGCGCCCGGCGCTCTCGGCGGGCAATCTCGACAAGACCATGGCCGCCCCGGTGACCGCGGTGGTCGCCTACGATCCGCATTTCTACGAGCAGTTGCCGAAGCTGTTCCCGCACGCCGACGCGCGCGCCTGGTTCTCCTCCAACCCGCCGCTGGCCGAGGAGACGGCGTTCCGCAATTCGACGCTGCAGGGCGGCTACTTCATCCTCGCCGCCCGCGCGCTCGGGCTCGACTGCGGCCCGATGAGCGGCTTCGACAAGGCCAAGGTGGATGCCGAGTTCTTTTCCTATCGCGGCTGGAAGGCGAATTTCCTGATCAATATCGGCCACGGCGATCCCGCCGGCCTGTTCGACCGTTCGCCGCGCTTCGACTTCGCCGAGGTCGCCGATATCCTCTGACCCCGCGCCGGTTCTCGTCATCGAGGGCGCCTATGGCGGCCGCGCCAGCCTGCTCGGCGCCGGGCTGATCGCCACCGTCGCGTCCACGGACGCGGCGGGACTGGCGCTTGCGGTGCGCGACCTGCTGGCCGGCCGCGCGCCACCGGCCGCCGTCGCGGTCGGCGTCGGGCCCGGCAGCTTCACCGGCCTGCGCGCGGCCGCGAGCCTCGGCCAGGGCCTGGCGCAGGGCTGGGCCATTCCCTGCGTCGGCGTGGCCGCCGCCGAGGCGCTGGCGGCGATGGCGGGCGATATCGCGGGCCGGGCGCTCTGGGTCGCCATCGCCGCCCGCCCCGGGCACCTCCACCTGATCCGCGGCACCGCTTCCGCCGTCCTGGCCTGCGCCGACCTGCCGCGCCCCGACAGCCCGATCGCGGTTGCCGGCGCCGCCGCCCCGCTCGCCGTGGCCTGGCTCGCCGCGCGCGGCGCCGACGTGACGCTGACCGCGGCGCGCATC
>JAJXSZ010000041.1 GCA_021784255.1 Pseudomonadota bacterium
CGTGCGCCGGCCCTAGCGGTTCCTTCGGCGCCGCCGGAGGACGCCCTGCCCGGCCTCGCCGCCGCCATCCTTGCCGCCGAGCGGCGCGCCGCCGGTCGGCCGCGCCGCCATGCCTGCCTCACCGCCGTCGCCGCGCCCGGCCCGGTCGAGGCGCTGCTCGGGGTCGAGACCGGCGGCATCGCCCCCGCCTTCTCGCCGCTCGATGATGCCGGCGGCCTCGCGCGCAGCGCCCGCGCCTGGCTCCTCGCCCGCGCCATCGCGCCGGAGACCGCGCTCGCCCAGCTGCTCGCGGGCCACTCGCCTTTCCCGGCGGCGAGCGAGGCGGCGCACGCCGCCATGCACGACACGGTGGCACCCTTCATGGACGCGATGCCGCCGCGCCCGGCGGCAAGCCCGCCGCCCCGCGAGGCGCTGCCGGCCCGCCGCAGCGGCTACACCCAGCGGGCCACGGTCGGTGGCCACAAGCTCTACCTGCGCACCGGCGAATACGCCGACGGCAGGCTCGGCGAGATCTTCATCGGCCTGCACAAGGAAGGCGCGGCCTTTCGCGGGCTGATGGACAATTTCGCCATCGCCGTCTCGCTCGGCCTGCAGCACGGCGTTCCCTTGCAGGAGTTTGTCGAGGCCTTCACCTTCACCCGCTTCGGTCCCGCCGGGGAGGTGGACGGCGACCCCGCCGTGCGCCACGCCACCTCGCTGCCCGACTACGTCTTCCGCAACCTCGCCGCCAACTATCTCGGCGTCGCGGTGCCGGCGGCCGAACCGGAGGAGGCCGATACGGTGGGCGAAGGCGCGCGCGACCGTGCGCCGCTGCTGCCGCTCGCACTTCCCGCCGCCGGCCCGCGCCAGCGCCGGCGCCAGCTTCGCGTCGTCGGAGATGATGCATGACCACGCCCGCCCAGCGCCTGGCCGAACTTGGCATCACCCTGCCGACGCCGGCCGCGCCGATCGCCAACTACGTTGCCTTCACCATGGCGGGCGACCTGCTCATCGTCTCCGGCCAGCTGCCGCTGGTCGATGGCAGGATCCTGCACACCGGCAAGCTCGGCGCGGGCGTGAGCGTCGAGCAGGGGAGCGCGGCCGCGCGCGCGAGCTGCATCAACGTCATCGCCCAGGCCCAGGCGGCGCTCGGCGATCTTGGCCGGGTGCGCCGGGTGCTGCGCCTCGGCGGCTTCATCGCCTGCGCGCCGGACTTCACCCAGCATGCGCTGGTGATGAACGGCGCCTCGGACCTCGCGGTCGCGGTGTTCGGCGATGCCGGCCGCCACGCCCGCAGCACGGTCGGCGTGCCGAGCCTGCCCGCCGATGCGGCGGTCGAGGTCGAGGGGATGTTCCAGATTTCCTGACTCTGCCCAGATAGTCGGGCATGGCCACATCCTGCACGCTGGACCTCGCCGCTTCGATCCACGACATTCCGGCATCGGAATGGGATACGCTTGCCGGTGGCAATCCCTTCGTCTCCCATGCGTTCCTGGCCGCGGTGGAGGACAGCGGCAGCACCGGCGCGCGCACCGGCTGGCTGCCGCGCCACGCGGTGCTGCGCGCCGACGGCGGCACCATCGTCGGGCTCGCGCCGATGTATGCCAAGGGCCACTCCTACGGCGAATACGTGTTCGACCACGGCTGGGCCGATGCGCTCGAGCGGGCCGGCGGCGCGTACTATCCGAAGTTGCAGGTCGCCAGCCCGTTCAGCCCGGTTCCCGGTCCGCGGCTGCTGCTGCGCCAGGAGATGTCGATCGCGGCGATGGCGCAGGCTCTGGTCGGTGCCTGCCAGGCATTGGAGCTGTCCTCCGTGCATGTCACTTTCTGTACGTATCCGGAATGGACAGGGTTGGGCGATGCCGGCTGGTTGCGCCGCGCCGGCATGCAGTTCCATTGGCAGAACCGCGGCTACCGCGATTTCGAGGACTTCCTCGCGGCCCTTTCCAGCCGCAAGCGCAAATCCATCCGCCGCGAGCGGCGCGAGGCCCAGGGCGCCGGGCTGGAGTTCGTCACCCTGCGCGGCCCGGAGATCGATGCCGCGACGTGGCGTGCGTTCTACGGCTTCTACACCTCGACCGTGGACCGCAAATGGGGCAGCGCCTACCTCACCCGCCGCTTCTTCCCGCTGCTGGGCGAGCGTCTCGGCGAGCGCGTGGTGCTGATGCTGGCGCGGCGCGGCCGTGAATGGGTGGCCGGCGCGCTCAATCTCGCGAGCCCGCACACGCTCTATGGCCGCAACTGGGGTGCGCGTGAGGAATTCCCTTTTCTGCATTTCGAGCTTTGCTATTACCGGGCCCTCGACTTCGCCATCGCGAACGATATTGCAACGGTCGAGGCCGGCGCGCAGGGCGAGCACAAGATCCAGCGCGGCTACCTGCCCACGCCCACCTATTCTGCCCACTGGATCGCGCATTCCGGTCTGCGCCGCGCCGTCGCTGATTTCCTCGAGGGTGAGGCGATCGAAAATTCGGCGCGGATGCGCGCTCTGGCGGAACTCTCACCCTACCGTCGCGAGGGCGAGGCCTGATGCGCTGAGGCGGATCGAGGCCCGCTCCCGCGCCGCGGCGCCAAGGTCTATTCCCCGAACGGCGAGGGCCTGGCCTTCGACTAGAACCCCCGCCGGGCCACCCGGCTCGGCTTTCACCACACCAAGGCGTGGATCACGCGCGCCAACCTTCTCGAGCTCTATCGCAACGGGCTCGCCGCGATCGGCGCCCGGCGCTGCGGCCGGATCTCGCTCGACCTCGATGGCAACGACTACCACTTCATCGGCGATCCACGCGCCGGCATCGAGCCGCCCGATGTCTTCCATCGCGGAATACAATGCGCGCTTCCTGCCGCCGATCCGCTTCGTCATGCCGTACGACGACGCCCAATCCTGGAAGCACGATGACTCTTATGGCGCGACCTCGCCCACGGCGCCGAACTGATGCGGCGGCATGGCTGTTTTCTTGCGTGCTGCAACGCGATGGGTTGCAACGCCTTCTTCGTCAGGGACAGCTTCCAGGATCGGTCTGCCGACGTGCCGGGAACAGTCGCGGAAAAATTTGCTGCGCCGAAATATTACAAGCTGGGCCTGGACCACGCCGGGCCCCCGGCATCGATGCGTGCGATCGAAACCTTCTTCGCGGCGCTCAACCCCTAGCGCCATATCCGGCCAGATAGAATCGTCTGGTCGGGGTTCCTGCTCGGGCAGATATCGGATCCGGCGCACCCTCGGCCGGCCTGGGCCGCTCCGGCCGGCGCGCCGTCGCGCGCCGGCCTCGCGTCTCAGGGATGATAGTCCGAGGCAAGCGTCGCGTCGCGCGGCTCGCCGCGCATCGTCCGCAGCACCAGGGTGAGCACGATCGACACGACGAGGTTGGCGATCAGCGAGAAGAGTGCCGTGTAGCCAGGCAGCACCCAGCCGGCGATGTGCAGCACGTAGGCGGGCCCGAAATGCATCGAGACGGCCATCGCGGTGCCCATCGCCATGCCGACCGCCCAGCCGATGAGCAGGGCCACGTCGTCGAACCAGCGGGTGAAGACGCCGAGCATCACCGCCGGCACGGTCTGGATCATCCAGATGCCGCCCAGGAGCTGGAATTGGATCGCGTATTGCAGCGGCAGGAAGATGATGAAGCCGAGCGCGCCGAGCTTGACGATCAGCGACACCCACTTGGCGATCCTGGCTTCCTGCGCTCCCGCCGGCGCCCGCCCGACGATCAGACCGTGGATGTTGCGCGTGTAGAGATTGGCCGCGGCAATCGACATGATCGCCGAGGGCACCAGCGCGCCGATCCCCACCGCGGCGAAGGCGATGCCGACGAACCACGAGGGGAAAAAATGCAGGAACAGCGCCGGCACCGCGAAATTGCCGGCGAAATGCTTGAAGCCGGGAGCAAACTCGGGAAGCTTCGCGAGCCCTGCCGCAGCCGCGAACACGCCGAGCAGCGTCAGCAGCCCGAGCATCAGCGAATAGGCGGGAATGATGACGGAGTTGCGCCGGATCGCCTTGGAACTCGAGGCGGCGAGAATTCCCGTCATCGCGTGCGGGTACATGAACAGCGCCAGGGCCGAGCCGAAGGCGAGTGTCGCATAGACGCCGTAGAGACCGGTGGTGTGCGGACCGGGTACCGGCAGCAGCACATGCGCCTTGGGGATCGCGGCGAAGATGGCGCCGAACCCGCCCATCCGGACCGGGATCACGATCACCGCGGTGAAGGCGGTGACGTAGATCAGGACGTCCTTGACGATGGCGATCGAGGCCGGCGCGCGCAGGCCCGACGAGAAGGTGAACGCCGCGAGCACCACGAAGGCGATGAACAGCGGCAGATCGCCCATAAACCCGCTGCCGGAAATGCCGAGTGCGCCGACCACGACCTGGATGCCCACGAGCTGCAGCGCGATGTACGGCATGGTCGCCAGGATGCCGGTCGCTGCGATCGCCAGCCCGAGCCAGCGATTGCCGAACCGTCCGGTGACGAAATCAGCCGCCGTCAGGTAGCCGCGCTTGTGGCAGACGTTCCACATCCGCGGGAACACGACGAACAGGATCGGATAGGCAATGATCGAGTAGGGCACCGCGAAGAAGGCGATGGCGCCGGCGCCGAACGCCAGCGCCGGCACGGCGATGAAGGTGTAGGCGGTGTAGAGGTCGCCGCCGATCAGGAACCAGGTGACCACGGTGCCGAAGCGCCGACCGCCCAGGCCCCACTCATGCAGGTCGTCGAGGTTGCCGCGCCGCCAGCGCGCGGAGGCGAAGCCGAGCCAGGCGACCAGCACGAACAACGTGAGAAAGACGATGAGCGCAGTCCAATTGATGGTGTTCATCGCGGGCCTCTCATTCGTCCGTCAACAGGTGCACCACCCAGGTGCACGCCGCCGCGATCAGAACCCACAGCAGCTGGAACCAGTAGAAGAACGGCAGCCCGATGAAGCTCGGCTCCAGCTTGTTGTAGAACGGTGGCCACAGCGTTGCGATGAACGGCAGCAGCAGCAGCAAATGCCAGGGGCTTAAACAGCCCCGCTTTTTTCCGTCGTGCATGGATCCTCCCCCGCGTTACCGGTTCGTAAGTTTAGGTCAAATGGGCTGACCTGTTAATCCCGATGTTGGATCCCTCAGCATGTTGGATCCCTCAGTGACAACCGGGCCGGCGCCGGTCACTCCGCCGGCGGCAGGTCGATCCAGGATAGATGCCCGCCCTTGCCCGCGCCGGTGTCGAGGAAGACCGCAGCCCCCCCGGCCTCGTTGCGCTGGCGCCACGGCCTGCCGTCGGTGCTGCGGCGGTCGTGCCCGCAATAGACGGTGAAACCGGCGGGAATCCACCTGATCCAGTCCAGGCTGCGCTCCGGATAGCCATCCGCCTGCATCCGTCCGGTCGGCTGGCCGTAGAGCGCGCGGGAAAGCGGGCCGCGCACGCGGCCCTCCGATGCGGCCGGCGCCGGCGTGTCGAGCATCACCGAGTGAAACCCGGCATGCACGAAGACGCTGCGCCCGAGCCGCAACCAGGCGGGTGCAGCAAGGATGGCCGGCAGGGCCGCCGCCGCCAGGGCCGGACCGATCTGTGCCAGGGTCGCTCCCAGGGCCGGGTCCGGCCGCAGGACCTCGCCGCGCAGGGCCCGCGCCAGCTTGAGGTCGTGGTTGCCGAGCAGGAACATGCCCCGCTCCGTGGCCAGCAGTTCGAGCGCGATCTCGAGCGCGCCGGCACTGTCGGGCCCATGATCGGTCAGGTCGCCGAGCTGGATCACGAACCGGTCGGTCGCGACCGCGTGCGCAAACGCGCGGGCGTCGCCATGGACGTCGCCGACGACGCGCAACGGCAGCCGCTGCAATTCGGCCAGCGGCTTCATGGCGAACCCTCCGGCGCGCCTTCCGCGGGCTCGCCCAGGGCCCGGAACGCGGCGAGCGCGCGGGCGCGTCCGGCCGCGAGGTCGACGATGGGCCGGCGCGGCTTACCCGCCCAGCGGCCGACATAGGTGCCGTCGCGGTCGAATTTCGCCGCCTGCAGATCGGGGTTGAAGATGCGGAAATAGGGCGCCGCGTCCGCGCCGCTGCCAGCCACCCATTGCCAGGAGGCGGCATTGGTCGCGAGGTCGGCATCGACCAGCGTGTCCCAGAACCAGGCCTCGCCGTCCTGCCAGGGAATCAGGAGGTGCTTCACCAGGAAGGAAGCGGCGATCATGCGGACCCGGTTGTGCATCCACCCCGTGCTCCACAGCTCGCGCATGCCGGCGTCGACGATGCCGATGCCGGTCTCGCCCCGTTGCCAGGCGGCGCGGGCGGCCGGGTCGTGGCGCCAGGGCATGCGCGCGAACAACGGGCGCAACGGCTGCTCCGCCATGTGCGGGTGGTGCCACAGCAGATGTGCCGCGAATTCCCGCCAAAAAAGCTCGTTGATCCAGGCCCGCACGCCCTTGCCGCCGCGCGCCTCCGCCGCCAGCCACGCCCGCGCCGGCGAGATCTCGCCCCAGGCAAGATGCGGCGACAGGCGCGACGTCGCCGCGATCCCCGGCCGGTCGCGCTGCTCGGCATAGCCATCGATCGCGCGATGCAGGAATGCCGCGAGCCGATCCTCGGCGCCGGCTTCGCCCGGTGTCCACGCCTCGCGCAGCCCCGCCGCCCAGTCGGGCCGGGTCGGCAGCAGCCGCCAGTCCTCGAGTCGGTCCGACGCGATGGCCGGTCCCGCGGCGACGCGGGATGGTGCGGGGTTCGGCGGCGCCGGCAGCCCGCGCGCCAGGCAGGCGCGCGAGAACGGGGTGAACACGCCATAGGGCGTGCCGCCGCCGGTGCGGATCGCCTCGGGGTGGAACAGCAGGCGGGTGCGGTGCAGCGTCAGCGCGAGCCCGGGCGTCGTCGCCACGGCGGCCTGCGCGCGCCGCAGCCACGGCTCCGCCGTTTCGCCCGCATGCACCTCGCGGGCGCCGGTCTCGGCCGCGAGTCGGGCGATCACGCTCGCCACCGCGCCGCGCCGCAGCACCAGCCGCCCGCCGATCGCCGCCAGCGCGGGCCCGAGGCTGGCCAGCGACTGATGCAGCCACCAGCGCGCGGCCCCACCGAGCTTCCAGCGCCCCGGCGTCTCGTCGTCCAGCACATAGGCGACGACGAGCGGCCGGCCGGCGTTGTGCGTGAACAGCGGGTTGTCCGCGAGCCGCAGCTCGCGGTGCAGCCAGATCAGGACCGGTGCGGTCATGCCGACGCTAGGCCCTGGCCGTCCCTTGGGGGGTGCTGTCCCATAACCCGGGATCTGGGGTCGAACGGCGCCTTGCCATCCCCCCGAAGCGGAAGCTGAACAGGCGCTCCCGCCCCAGCAGGAAGGCCCGCCCGCCGCGCGGGAAGAGGGGGCGGAAGGCCGGGTCGCCAAGATCCAACCCGCCGGCATAGGCCCCCAGCGCCGGCAGGATCAGCCGCTCGCCGTCGGTTGCGAAACAGGCGCGCGAAATGCTCGTGCCGGCCGCCGGGACGCGTGCCTTGGGGTGGAAGTGACCGGAGATCTCGGCTCCCTTCCAGCCCGCCCGCGCGATGTGGCGGAACACGACCGGACCGATCGCCAGCTCCTCGAACCGCCCGCCATCGTGGTTGCCCGCGACCCAGACGAAATCGGCCCGCTGCTCCAGCGCCGCCAGCCGCGTCGCGTCGGCCGGCGTCATCCGTGCCCGCCCCTCGCCGTCGTGGAACGAATCGCCGAGGCACAGCACCCGCGCGGGCGCATAGCGGCGGATCAGCAGCCCGAGCCGCTCCAGCGTCGCCGTGGTGTCCCAGGGCGGCAGCAGTCGCCCCGCGCGCGCCGCGGCGGAGCCCTTTTCGAGGTGCAGGTCCGCGACGGCCAGCACGCGCGCCGCCGGCCACCACGCGCCGCCGAGCGGGTCGAGCAGGAACCGCTCCTCGCCCAGATGCAGCGGTGCCGCGTTCATGCTCGCCCGGACCCGACTCCACTACGCGTCATGGCGCGGGTTTCGGTCGCGGGCAGCCCTCGGTCAAGCGTCCGGCGGAGGCGCCCCGCCGTCGAGTTTCAGGATCCGGGGCGCCGAGGGGTCCCAGGTGATGCCGACGGTCTCGCCTGGCGCGTGCCGCGCCTCGACCGTCGGCACGGTCGCCAGCACGCGGCCGGCGCCCTCGAGCAGGATCCGGAACGTCGTCGTGGGGCCATTGAAGGTGCGGGACTCGACCAGCCCCGGCAGCCCCGCGGCAGGCTCGACCAGCCGCACATGCTCGGGGCGGAGGAAGAAATGCACCCGCTGGCCCGGCGCATGCCCCGCCGCCCGCGCCGCCGGCAGTGTGTGCCCGGCGATGCGCACGCCGCCGCCATCGACCTCGGCGTCGAACTCCGCCATCTGGCCGACGAAGCGTGCGACGAACAGGCTCTCCGGCTCCTCGTAGATCGCCGCCGGCTCCCCCAATTGCGCGATGCGCCCGTGCTCCATCACCGCGACACGGTCGGAGATCGACAGCGCCTCCTCCTGGTCGTGGGTGACGAACAGCGCCGCGACGCCGATCTCGCGCTGGATGCGGCGGATCTCGTCGCGCAACTGCACGCGCACCCGTGCATCGAGAGCGGAGAGCGGCTCGTCGAGCAGCAGCAGCGCCGGACGGATCGCGAGCGCCCTGGCCAGCGCCACGCGCTGCTGCTGTCCGCCCGAGAGCTGGTGCGGATATTTGTGCATGTGCTCGCCCAGCGCCACGAGCTCCAGCATCTCGCGCGAGCGCTTGCGCCGCGCCTCTGTGGCCTCGCCGCGGACCCGCAGGCCGAAGCCCACGTTCTCCTCGGCCGTCATGTTGGGAAACAGCGAATAAGCCTGGAAGACCATGCCCATGTTACGCTTCGCCGCCGGCACCCCGATGATGTCGCGCCCGTCGAGCCGCACCTGCCCGCCATCGGGCCGCTCGAAGCCGGCGACCAGGCGCAGCAGCGTCGTCTTGCCGCAGCCCGAGGGACCGAGCAGGGAAACGAACTCGCCCTGTGCCAGCGCCAGCGACACGTCGGCGAGCACGGTCCGCGAGCCATAAACCTTGCGCAACGAAACCGCTTCGAGCGAGATCATCGTGCCGCCCTCCTTCCGCCCAGCGCCACGCCCAGCATCGCCAGCCAGGTGAGGAGAAAGGCGAGCAGGGACAGCGCCGCCGCCTGCGTCGCCGAGGTGCTGCCGATATGGTTGATGTAGACCGCGAAAGTATTGAACAGCAGGATGTTGGCGAAGGTGAACTCGCCGATCACGATAGTGATGGTGAGCAGGGCCGCTCCGAGCAGCGCGGTGATCAGGTTGGGCACCAGCACCCGCATGATCATGCTCGGCCAGGAGGCGCCGAGGCTCTGCGCCGCTTCGGTCAGGGTGCGAAGGTCGAGCGCGCGCATGCCCACGTCGAGCGCGCGGTAGGTGAAGGGGAGCGCCAGGATCACATAGGGAATTACGAGGAAATTGGCGGTTCCCACGAGCCAGTCCGGGCCGGTGTAGATGGCCGTGATGCCGGCCACGAGCGAGATCGCCGGCACCACCAGCGGCAGCACCGAGAGGAAATCGAACACCGGCCGCAACCGCTGCAGCCGCAGGTTCATCCAGAACACCGCCGGCACCAGGATCACCAGCCCGGCGATGATCGTCTCGACGGCGAGCCGCGCCGACAGGAACAGGCTGTTCCACATTTCGGGGGTATGGATCAGCGTCACGTAGGCCGCGAATCCATAGCCCCGCGTGCCCTGCCACAGCGACAGCACCGCGGTCGCCACCAGTGGCAGCGCGAAATACCCCGCGAGCGGAACCCAGAGCCACTTCATCGCGCCCGCCACTTGCCGACGCGACGCGCCAGCAGCGCGTAGAGCAGCATCGCCGCCGCCATCACCACGATCATGCCGCAGGCGAGTGCGGCTCCCTCCGCCGGCGACAGCGACACATTGCCGGAAAGAACATTGGAGATGTCGATCGTCACCAGGGGCAGGTTGCCGGCGGTCAGCGCATAGGGTGTGGCATAGGCGCTGAACGCATTGCCGAACAGCAGGATCGCCGCCGACAGCAGCGAGGGCAGCAGCACCGGCAGCCCCACATGCTGCCAGAACTGCCAGGTCGAGGCACCGAGGCCCTCGGCCGCCTCCCGCCACTCGCGCCGCAGTCCTTCGAGGGCCGGTGTGATCACGATCAGCATCAGCGGGATCTGGAAATACGCATAGACGATGACCAGCCCCTCGATGTGGAACAGCGAGAACCCGGCAGCGTAGATGTCGATGCCGACCGCCTTCAGCAGCCCGGTGATCACGCCCAGCGTGCCCAGCGTGGCTATGAAGGCAAATGCCAGCGGCACCCCCGCGAAATTCGCCGCGACCGCGGAGAACGTGGAAACCAGCGCCCGCGCCCAGCGCGGCATGCCCGGGGTGAGCGTGAGCCAGGCGCCGATGCCGCCGCCGATGGCGCCGACCATCGCCGACAGCACCGAAACTTCGATCGAGTTGCGGAACGCCACCAGGTGGTCCGGCGACCAGAGCGTTGCCAGTGGTGCGAGCGACAACCCATGCGCCGTCGTCACCGCCTGCACGAACAGGCCGAGCGAGGGCAGCACCAGGAAGGCGGCGGCGAAGAGCAGGAACGGGCCGACGAAAATGATGTCGGCGGCCCGCTCCCGCCAAGACATCAAGGTCAGACCTTGACGATTTTAGACCAGTTCGCCGTGATCACGTTCTTCGCCTTGTCCTGCTGCGCGGCGGTGGGGAAGGCGGCAGCGGCATACGGGGCGGAGGGCGGCAAGGCCTTTGCGAGTGCCGCCGGGATCGCATTGCGCTTCGCCAGGTCGGCGAAGCGCGCCGGATGCGCGAAGCCCTTGAGGAACAGCAACTGCCCCTCGTCGGAGTAAAGGAACTCCATCCACAGCTTCGCGGAGGCGGGGTTCGGCGCGTATTTGCTGATCGCCTGGCAGTAAAAGGCGCCGAGCGGCTGCGCGCCCGCTGGCAGGACCGTGTCGATCTGCACCTTGCCCACGGATTTCTGTGCCTGGGCCAGGTTCAGATAGTCCCAATTCAGAACGATCGGCGTCGTGCCCGATTGCAGCGAGGCCGGCGTCGCCGAGGCCGGGTTGAAATTCCCCACCTTCGCCAGCTTGCCGAAGAACTCGATGCCGGGCTCAATGTTGTCGAGCGAACCGCCATTGCCCAGCGCCGCCGCATAGACGCCGGAGAACGCCGCCGCGGCGCCGGCGGGCGAACCGTTCAGCGCCACCATGCCCTTGTATTCCGGCTTCAGCAGATCGGCCCAGCTCTTGGGCGGGTTCTTGACCACCGAACGGTTCACGCCGAGCGAGATGATGCCGAAATAATCACCGTACCAGAGCCCGTTCGCCTCCTTCATGTTGGCGGGGATCGACGCCCAGGTTGCCACTTTGTATGGCTGCCACAGCCCTTCCTTGACGCCGGAGATGGCGAAGGTCGGTCCGACGTCCACGGTGTCCGGGCCGCGGGTCTGGCCCTTCAGCGAGCGGATCGCCTGCAGCTCCTGCGCCGAGCTGTCATCGGGCGCGGCGCTGTGCACCTTGACGCCGTATTTCTTTTCGAAGGTGCTGATGATCTCTCCGTAATTCGCCCAGTCCGGCGGCAGCGCGATGACATTGAGCCGACCGTCCTTTTTCGCCGCGGCGATCTGGGCGGCGCTCTGGGCGCTGGCGATGGTGGGCAGCGCGAGTGCCGAGGCTCCGGCGGCGAGGGCTGCGCGGCGGGTGAGTTGGATCATGCGAGTCTCCCTGTTTGAGCGGCGCGGTTCTAGCGGTTGAAGAGCGCCCTGTCTGTTACCGACCGATGACACACCACGCTGTCACAATTCTCCCGTCCGGCCAAGCCGGACCGGCGTTGCGGGGTGCGGATTAGACCGTCGCCACCCCGGCTTCCGCCGCCAGCGTCTCGGCTTCGGCCAGCAGCGCTTCCTCGTCCTCGCCGCTGCGAACCTGCTCGCGCCCGACCTCGAGCAGCACCGGGACCGCCAGCGGCGAGACCCGCGACAGGGCGCGGTGGCGCACCCGCCGCCCGACCCGCGCCAGCATCCCCGCGATGCGCCCGATATCCGTCAGCCCTGCCGCCGCATCGGCCCAGGTCGCGCGCAGCAGCACGTGATCCGGCTGGTGCTTGCGCAACACGTCGTAGACGAGATCGCTCGAGACTGTGACCTGCCGCCGGTTCTTCTCCGCTCCCGGATGGTGGCGCTCGATCAGCCCCGCGATCACCGCGACGTTGCGGAACGTCCGCCGCAGCATGGAGCTTTCGGCCATCCATGCCTCGAGATCGTCGCCCAGCAGGTCGCGTTCGAACAGCTTCGCGACCGAGACCGGTTGGCGCGCCGACCAGGTCGCGAGGACATAGTCCGTCGCGACGAAGCCCAGTGGCTGGAACCCCGCCCGCTCCATCCGCCGGGTGATGATCATGCCCAGTGTCTGGTGCGCCTGCCGCCCCTCAAAGCAATAGGCGACCATGTAGTGCCGCCCGCCCCGCGGGAACGTCTCCACCAGCAGATCGTCGGGGCCCGGCAGCGACGAGTGGCGCTTCTGTGCCGCGAGCCATTCGCGCACCGGCTCCGGGAAGCGATGCCAGGTCGATGGGTCGTGCAGCATCGCCCGCACCCGGTCGGCGAGGTTGGTGGTCATCGGCATGCGCCCGCCCTCGTAGGTGGGCACGCGCGGCTCGCCGCTGCCGCCGTCGGCCACTTCCACCGTGGTTTCGCGGATGCGCAGGAACCGCAGCAGCCGGCCGGCGAACATGAACGTGTCGCCGGGCACCAGCGTGGTCGCGAAATATTCCTCGATCTCGCCGAGCGGCGGGCCGCGTCCGTGGAGCCGCACCTTGAGCAGCGGCGCCTCGACGATGGTGCCGATGTTCATCCGGTGCTGGCGTGCGATCCGCTCGGTGCGCACATGCATCCGGCCCTCGGCATCGCGGAACAATTTCCGATAGCGTTCATAGGCCCGCAGCGCGTAGCCGCCGTCCGCGACGAACCCCAGCACGGCATCGAAATCGTCGCGGCTCAGCATCGCATAGGCGGCGGTGCGCGTCACCTCGGCGTAGAGTTCATCGGGCCTGAAGGGCGCCGCGCAGGCGCAGCCCAACACGTGCTGCGCCAGCACATCCAGCCCGCCCGGCCGTGGCGGGTCGCCGTCCAGTTCGCCTGCCGCGACGCCGGCGATCGCCGCCTCGCATTCCAGCACCTCGAAACGGTTCGCCGGCACCAGCACCGCGCGGCTCGGCTCGTCCATGCGGTGGTTGGAGCGGCCGACGCGCTGCAGCAGCCGCGAGACGCCCTTCGGCGCTCCGACCTGCAGCACCTGGTCCACATCGCCCCAGTCGATGCCGAGGTCGAGCGAGGACGTGGCGACGACGGCGCGTAGCGTGCCGGCCGCCATGGCTGCCTCGACGCGCTCGCGTGCCTCGCGCTCCAGGCTGCCGTGGTGAATCGCGATCGGCAACGTCGCCTCGTTGATCCGCCACAGCGCGTGGAACAGCAGCTCCGCCTGCGCGCGCGTGTTGACGAAGACGATGCTGAGCCTGGCCGCCCGGATCCGCTGCATGATCACGGGGGCGGCCGCCAGCCCCATATGCCCGGACCACGGCAGCCTTCCTTGCGGCAGCATCATGGTCACGGCCGGCGGCGGGCCTGCCGGCGCCTCGACGATGCGCGCAGCGGGTCCGACATAGCGCGCGATCGGCGTCCGGTGCGAGACCGTCGCGGACAGCCCGATCCGCCGCCCGCCGACGCGCGTCAGCGCCAGCGCCAGCTGATCGCCACGCTTGGTGCCGGCCAGCGCGTGCACTTCGTCGATCACCACCGTCTCGACGCCGGCCAGTGTCGCGGTCCAGTCCGGCAGCGAGACCAGCAGCGCCAGGCTCTCGGGCGTGGTCAGCAGGCAATGCGGCGGCGCCTCGCGCTGACGCCGGCGGCGCTCTTGCGGCGTGTCGCCGGTGCGGGTCTCGACCGTGATCGGCAGCGCCAGGTCGGCGATCGGGCGCATCAGGTTGCGGGCGATATCGGCGGCCAGGGCCTTCAGTGGCGAGACATAGAGCGTGTGCAGCCGCGGTCGCGGATCGGCGGCGAGGGTCACGAGGCTGGCGAGAAACCCGGCCAGCGTCTTGCCCGCCCCGGTTGGCGCCAGCAGCAGCACGTCGCCCGGGCTTTCCAGCACCGCGCGCTGGTGCGCACGCAGCGTCCATCCCCTGGTGGCGAACCAGCGCGAAAACGGTTCCGGCAAGTCCTGACCCGGCGGCATGTTCGCACTCTGGCGTCGCGGGCCCACCGGCGCCAGATTCCCCCGATGCCTCATCGTGACCCCGCGCACCCATCGACCTGGCTCACCGTCCGCCCGGAAGGCCTCTACTGCGAGCCCGGAGGCTTCTTCCTCGACCCGCACCGCGCGGTCGAAAAAGCCATCGTGACGCATGGCCACAGCGACCACGCCCGCCCCGGTCACGGCGCCGTGCTGGCCACGGCCGAGACGCTGGCGATCATGCGCGCGCGCAAGGTTGCGCCGCGCGGCGAACGCGCCACCCGCTACGGC
>JAJXSZ010000042.1 GCA_021784255.1 Pseudomonadota bacterium
GTATCCTGCGGCCCCTTAACCTCGATGCCCAGCGGGTTGTTCGAGCCGGTCACGTGCAGCGCCGCCACATGCAGCGCCAGCACGGCGAACAGCACGAAAGGCAGCAGGTAGTGCAGCGCGAAGAAGCGGTTGAGCGTCGGGTTGCCGACCGCGAAGCCGCCCCACAGCCAGGTCGTGATGTGGTTGCCCACCACCGGGATGGCCGAGAACAGGTTGGTGATGACGGTGGCGCCCCAGAACGACATCTGGCCCCACGGCAGCACGTAACCCATGAAGGCGGTGGCCATCATCAGCAGCAGGATGACGACGCCGAGGATCCACAGCAGTTCGCGCGGGTTCTTGTAGGAGCCGTAGTAGATGCCGCGGAAGATGTGCACATAGACCACGATGAAGAACATCGTGGCGCCGTTGGCGTGGATATAGCGCAGCAGCCAGCCGTAGTTGACGTCGCGCATGATGCTCTGCACCGAGCCATAGGCCATGTGCGCGTTCGGCACATAGTGCATGGCGAGCAGGACGCCCGTCGCCACCATCACGATCAACTGCACCGAGGCGATGGCGCCGAAGTTCCAGAAATAGTTGAAGTTCTTCGGCGTCGGGAAGACCGCGTATTCCTTGTTCATCATGGTGAACAGGGGCAGTCGCGTGTCCACCCAGCGGATCACCGGGTTCTTGAATTCGGTCTTGTATAGGCCGGCCATGTCGTTGCTCCGGAATGGGTTCGCTGGGCGGAAGGTCGGCCGCTCAGCCGCTCGTGATACGGGTGTGCGTGATACGGGTGTGCAGGTCGAAGGCGGGGTGCGGCGCGGGCCGGTTCAGCGGGCCGGGCCATGCCCCGGCGGGGCGGGTGTGCCGTCGGGATCGGCGGTGCGGTGGCGGCAGGCGCCGGACCGCGCCCCACGCGGGTCTGGCTGGCGCTCGCGGAGATCCTCCTTCGGGCTCGCCGCAAAAGGGGGGGGAGGCCCCATCCATCGTCGCCGGCATCGTCGTTCCTCGCTTCCCCCCGAACGCCGCCGCTGGGCCGTCATCGGGGCAACGGCGGCACCGGCTGCCTTCTTAGGAGCCGATTCTACCGGCTGCAACATGGCTCCCGACCCGGCCGGCGAGGGGGGCTTCGCGCGCGCTCCGCCCGGGGCCAGAGTGCGTCATGCAGGACGCTTCAGCCACGCCCCTCGCCGCTCCGCCGCATGCTGCGCTTCGCCCCCGGGTGCAGGCTTGGTTCGAGGCGCTGCGAGACCGCATTTGCGCCGAATTCGAGGCGATCGAGGCCGAGTCGGGCGCGTCCGCGCGCTTCGTCAGCACTGCCTGGGACCGTGCTTGCGATCCGGGCGGCAGCCCGGGCGGCGGCGGCGTCATGAGCCTGATGCGCGGGCAGGTGTTCGAGAAGGTGGGGGTGAACGTCTCCACGGTTGCCGGGGAACTGAGCGAGAGCTTCCGGGCCAACATCCCCGGCGCCGCCGAGGACCCCCGATTCTGGGCCTCGGGCATCTCGCTGGTCGCGCACATGGCAAACCCGCGCGTGCCTGCGGTGCACTTCAACACCCGCATGCTGCTGACCACTCGCGGCTGGTTCGGGGGCGGCGGCGACCTCACCCCGATGCGCCTCGACGCGCCCGAGGCGGTGGCCGACGCCGCCGATTTCCATGCCGCCCTGCGCGGCGCCTGCGACCGCCACGACCCCGGTTACTACCCTCGCTTCAAGGCATGGTGCGATCGCTACTTCTACCTGCCGCACCGGGGCGAGCCGCGTGGCGCCGGCGGGATCTTCTTCGATAATCTCGACTCGGGCGATGCGCTGCGCGATTTCGCCTTCGTCCGCGACGTCGGCGAGGCGTTCCTCGCCGCCTACCCCGCGATCGTCCGGCGCCGCTGCCGGGAGCCCTGGACCGAGGCGGAGCGCACGCACCAGTTGCTCCGCCGCGGGCGCTACGTCGAGTTCAACCTGCTCTACGACCGTGGCACGCTGTTCGGCCTCAGGACCGGCGGCAATGTCGAGGCGATCCTGATGAGCATGCCGCCGGAGGTGCGCTGGTAGCTCGGCAGGCCCGCGCCTGGCGCATGCCTCACCACCGTCCGCCGCGCCGGCATCGTTCGCGGTCGCCTCGCCGCGCCGTCAGGCCTCGCCTTCGGCGAGCAGCATGACCAGGCCGGAGAGCACCAGGCTCGCCCCCGCCAGGGCCAGGCCCAGCGCCAGTGTGGCGCGATCGCCCGGTGGCGCGACAGCGATCTGCGCGGCCAGCGTCCGCCCGCCCAGCACCAGCACCGCGCCGGCGGTGCCGAGCGCCCGCGCGAAGCCCGCGACGCAGGCGCGCGCGAGTGCCGTGCGGCAGGCGCCCGCCAGGAGCCAGCCCCGGTGCACGACGCCGATCCCGGTGAGGTACAGCGCCTGGCCGTAGGCACCGCGAGACCGTGCCAGTGCCCGCGCCGCGAGGGCTGCCACCAGCGGGGTCGCCAGCATCGCCTGGGCGGCTGCCAGCACGAGCAGCCCGGGCGGGCGCGCCGGCGCCGCCACGCCGAGCACCAGCAGGCCGATCACCACGCTCGGCATGCCGCGCCAGGCTTCGACCGCCGAGAGCAGCAGCCCGCGCCCGGGGAACCGGGCCAGGCCCAGGGGGATCGCGAGCAGGAAGCCGAGCACGGTCGCGAGCCCGCCGCCCAGTCCCGCCACGATCAGGGTGATGCTGTCCACCATCGCCGCGTCGCCGCTCCCTCCTGCGCCTGAGCCCCTGCCCGCGCCTGTGCCTTACCTATGCCAGCAGGGCCTGGCTGCGCACCAGACGCGCGTAGAGGCCCTCCTGCTGCATCAGTGCTGCATGCGTGCCCGCTTCCACCGCCCGGCCGGCCGCCATCGCGACCACCAGGTCGGCGTCTCGTACCGTCGACAGCCGGTGCGCCACCACGATCGTGGTGCGCCCGGCGCGCAGCCGGCCCAGCGCAGCCTGAACCAGTGCCTCGCTCTCGGTGTCGAGGGCGCTGGTCGCCTCGTCGAGCAGCAGCACGCGCGGGTTGCGCAGCAGCGCGCGGGCCAGCGCGACGCGCTGGCGCTGCCCGCCGGAAAGCCGCTGCCCCCCTGGTCCGACACGGGTGCCGAACCCTTCCGGCAGGGTGGCGATGAACCCGCCTGCCGCCGCCGCCGCCGCCGTCTCGACCTCCGCTTGCGTCGCGCCCGGCCGGCCCATGGCGATGTTGGCGGCGATGCTGTCGTCAAACAGCAGCGAATCCTGCCCGACATAGGCGATCGCGTCGCGCAGGCTCGCCAGTGTCACGTCGCGCACATCCGCGCCATCGAGCCGCACCGCGCCCCCCGTTGCCTCGATCAGCCGCGGCAGCAGGGCCAGCGCCGTCGACTTGCCGCCGCCCGAAGGCCCGACCAGCGCCACCATCTTTCCCGGCTCGGCGCGGAAGGAGAGCCCGTCGAGCGCTCCTCTCCCGTCCGGATAGGTGAAGCGGACGTCCTCGAACACCACCTCGCCAGGCCCGGACCGCAGCGCCTTGGCACCCGGACGGTCGGCGATCCCCGGCTTCTCGTCGATCACCGCGAAGATGCGCGCGAGCCCCGCCGCCCCCTCCTGGACCGCCGCGTTGAGGCTGCCCAGCGCCCGGATCGGCCGTGCCGCCAGCAGCAGGGCGGTGACGAAGCCGGTGAAGTTGCCGAGTCCCGAGGCGCCGGTCGCCGAGCGCCAGCCGGCAAATCCGATCACCGCGGCGACCGCCGCACCGCCCAGCACCTCCAGCATCGGGTCCAGCACCGCGCGGGTGCGGATCATGCGCATCAGGTTGCGCTGCAAGGTCGCGAACGTGTCGCGGGCCCGCGCGACTTCCGTCGCCTCGAGCCGGTAGGCCCGCACCGTGCGTGCCTGGGCAAAGCTTTCCGTCAGCATCGCCGAGGCGTCGCCCACGCTGGCCTGCATCCGGCCCGAGGCGTTGCGGATGCGCTTGCCCACGCGCTGGATCGGCAGGGCGGCGAGCGGGTAGAGCAGGGCCGCGATCAGGCACAGCGTCCAGTCCATCCACAGCATCGAGGCGATCAGGGCGACCAGCGTCACGGCGTCGCCGGCGCCGGAGACCGCGCGCACCGCGGCGTCGCGGATGGTGTTGGCGTCGGTGGTGAAGCGCGCCGCGAGCTGCGCCGGCGCTTCGCGCTCGATGCGGTGCAGGTCGGCGCGCACCAGATGCCCGAACATTCCCTCCTGCAGGCCGCGCACCACCGAGAGCACCAGCGACTGCACCGCGATGGACTGGAAATACTGTGCCAGGGCCTTGATCGTGGTGACGGCGACGACCAGCACCGGCACCTGGTAGAGGATGCGCGGGTCGCGCTTGTCGAACAGGTCGAAGGCGTGGCGGATCACCAGCGGATAGGCGCCCTGCGCCAGCGCCAGTAGCAGGGTCAGCGCCGCGACGCTGACGACCAGCCGCTGGTGCGGCCAGACCTGCTCGCGGAGCAGCCGGCGCACCAGCCCGCGCGCCTCGGGGCGCGCCTCGGTGGCGGGCGGTTCTGACTGCGCGGCGTCCATCGCGGCCCTGTAGCAGCGCCGCTGCTGCGCGTCACGGCGCGGCCGTCATGGGTGCCGCAGCGATGGCGGCGCCGCGGACGCGCGGCGCCCGATCTCAGGTGGACCCCGATTTCAGGTGGACGTCATCTCGCCGGGTGCCTGCGCATACGCCCGGTAGGCTTCGAGGAAGATCTCGTCCATCCGCCGCCCGGCGACGTAGCCCTTCATGCCGCGCGGCTTCCTGACCCCCGGCATCTGCCGCGGACATTCCTCGATCCTGCCCAGCACCGTTCGCACCGGCAGCAGCGCCGTCCAGGCCGGCACCGCGTAGTCGTCCTCCTCGTCGTGCACCCCGACATCCCGGATCTTGGCCGAAGCCTGCTCGATGGGCATGCCGATGAAGCTCGTGGCTTTGATTTCCTGCTTCGTCGGCGGGCGCATCAGGCCGGCGCGACCGGGGAAGAAGCGGTCGAGGAAGCGGTCCATCAGCCGCAGCTTCTCGGCCGCGTCGTCGATCAGCTGCGCGGTGCCGAACGCCATCACCGAGCGGTAGTTGACCGAATGGTTGAACCCGCACCGCGCCAGCACGATCGCGTCCATGTGCGTGACCGTCAGGCACACCGCCAGCCCCCGCCCGTCATTGCCCTGGCCCTGGTTGCGGATCATCCGGCTCGCGGCCGAGCCGTGCCAGTAGAGCGTGTCGCCGTCGCGCCAGAACGCGGTCGGCGTGCAGTAGGGCTGTCCGTCGATGACGTAGGCGATATGGCACACCAGCGCACGGTCGAGGATGTCGTAGACCGTCGCCTTGTCGTAGTGCCCGCGCATCGGCCGGCGGACGACGCGGTTGCGCCGGGTGAGGGGGAAAGACTCGGCGCTCTTGCTCATCTGGGGCATCCCTGGCTTCTCGGCGCATGGAACGTGAAGCGGTCTGGCGCGGAAGGTCCGTTCGGCCGCATCGCGTCATACCAATGTGCCGGTGCCGTGGCGCCGGTCGGGGCTGGCCGCGCGGCCGCGCACCCGCTAGCCCTGCGCCATGCAACGCATCGGCGTTTATGTCGGGCTCGATCTGGTGGGCGACGGGCTGATCAAGCTGCCCTTCGTGCGGGCGTTGCGCCGTGCCTTTCCCGCCGCCGAGCTGATCTGGATCGCCGGCGAGGGCCGCAGCGCCTACGCCGGCGCGCTGGCGCCGCTGATGCCCGCTCTGCTCGACCGCGTGCTGGAGCAGTCCGGCACCGGCGCCGGGCTGCGCCGCGCCCTCGGCCCGCGCCTCGACCTGCTGATCGACACCCAGGCGCATGTCGGCACCACGCTGGCCCTGCGCCTGCTGCGCCCGCGCCGCTTCGTTACCGCGGCGGCTGGTTACTGGCTTTCGGATCGCCGGCCGCAGGCCGCGCGCCCGCGTCGGGTCGTGGAGCGTCTGCTGCTCCTGCTCGAACTCGCGACCGGACGCGAGCCGGACGCGTCGGGCGCCGTCGAGCCGCCTGCCTCGGCCTCGGCCCAGGCCGCGGCCCTGCTGCCGGGTGAGGCGCGCCGCATCGCCCTGGTCCTGGGTGCCGGCGGCCGCCACAAGGCCTGGCCGCTGGCGCGCCATATCGAGCTTGCGCGTGCACTGGTGGCGCGCGGCATCGAGCCCGTCGCCATCGCCGGCCCGGCCGAGGCGGACCTCGTCGGCGCATTCCGCGACGCGGTGCCCGAGGCAGCGATGCCGCTGCAGCAGGTTCCGCCCGCCGGCCCGGAGCTGACCATCGCGCTCGCCGCCCGCTGCGCGGCGGGCGTGGCCGGCGATTGCGGCGGCGGTCACATGCTTGCTGCCGCCGACATCGCGCTGGTGTCGCTGTTCGGGCCCACGGACCCGGCGAAATTCGCCCCCTGGTGCGCTCGCGGCACCATCGTCCGGGCGCAGGACCACGGCGGCGAGGCGATGGGGGCGATCCCGCTCGCGGCGGTTCTGGCGGCGCTTATTCCTTGCGCTTGATCGCCAGCGGCCCACTGGCCTGGCAGGTCGGCATCATCTCCAGCCGGTTGATGTTCACATGGGCCGGCAGGTTCACCACCCATGCCGCCGCCTCGGCGATGTCCTCGGGCGTCAGCGGCGTCGTCCCGGCATAGACGGATGTCGCCCGCGCCGCGTCGCCGAACCGCACGGCACTGAACTCGGTGCCCCCGACCAGCCCCGGCTCCAGGTCCGTCACCCGCACATTGGTGCCGACCAGGTCGGCGCGCAGGTTGAGGCTGAACTGGGTCACGAACGCCTTCGACGCACCGTAGATGTGGCCGCCCGGATAGGGATAGATCGCGGCGGTGCTGGACAGGTTCACGATATGCCCGCGGTTGCGCTCCACCATTCCCGGCAGCAGCGCGTGCGTCATGCGCATCAGCCCCGCGACGTTGGTCGCGACCATCGTCTCCCAGTCGGAGAGCCTGGCCCGGTAGGACGGGTCTAGCCCGAGCGCGAGGCCGGCATTGTTCACCAGCACATCGACGTCGCGCCAGCCCGCGGGCAGCGCTGCGGGCAGGGCGGCCACCGCGCCGGCATCCGTGACATCGAGCGGCAGGGGCAGCAGTGCCGGGCCGAGCTCGGCCGCGAGATCGCGCAGACGCTCCGCTCGCCTGGCCGCGGCGATCACCCGATGCCCGTCGCGCACGAAGCGTCGCGCGATCGCGTTTCCGAAGCCGGCCGAAGCCCCCGTCACCAACACCGTCAGCGTCATTCTTGTTCTCCCTTGAGCAACCCTCCGGTCTGGCAGAGCCTGTCGGGCTGAGGCAGACCGGAGGTAAGTTGCTCTACATCCCAAGTTTCCTGGAGCAAGCCATCCCGCCGGAAAATTCTATCTGGTCGGATATCGCTTTAGGGCACGTTCAGCCCGATCGAGACCGGACAATGGTCGGAAAGGCGGTTCTTCCAGGCCGGATTTTTTTCACGATACACCATGACCCGCAGGCTGTGCGCGACCAGCCACGCGCGAGCCGGCCCGCCCAGCAGGATATGGTCGATGAAGCGCGGATACTCGCCGCCCCAACACGGGCTGTCGAAACCGGCGTCGGCGCGCAGCAGCGCCAGTTGCGGCTGGCCGAAATCGGGGTCCATTCGCCGGTCGAAGCCCTGGCTGCCGTCCATCACCCGGTTGAAATCCCCGAGTACGGCGAACGGCGTGGCGTGTGCATCGCGGGCCGCGATCCACGCGCGCAGCGGCGGAAGCTGGCGGCGCAGCGTATCGCAGGCATAGCTGCGGGCACCGATAGGGACCTCCCAGCAGCCGGTCTTGAGATGCACCGCCAGCAGGCGAAGCCTGGTGCCGTCGATCCGCAGGGTGACGTCGGCGCCGCTGCGCAGCGGGTAACGGGCTCCCGGGTAGGGCACCAGCGCGGTGAGGTCCGGGTTCTGCTGGTAGGCGATGCCGCGGCGGATGGCGAAGCCGACGCGCTGCACCACATGGTCATGCGTCAGCACCAGGTTGTAGCGGTCGGGCGGGAACAGCCGCGCCGCGGCCGCCCGGCCATCCACCTCCTCGAACGCGACGACGTCGGCATCGAGGTGCCGCGCATACCGCGCCAGCGCGGACCAGTCCTGCGGCCGACGCGCGCGTACATCGGACGGCAGCGCCGGGTCGCCGCTCGGGCGCGTGGTGAGCCAGTCGAGGTTCCAGGTGGAAATCTTGAGGGTTGCGGCCGAGGCGGGTAAGGCGACGAGGGCGAGGACGAGCAGGAGCACGGCGAGCTGGCGCATACGCGCATGTTCGCCGTGCGCACCGCTCCGGTCCAGCCCCCTACCGGCGCCGCGCGGCGGGTGGCATATTGCCGGCGTCCAAGCGAGCGCCGCTCGGAAATCGGGCGTTATCAGGGAGTTGCTGTGCAGCCTACCGATGTCAGCAATCCGGCCTTTTTCCATAAGGTCGTGGATTGCCAATGGGCCTGTCCCGCGCATACGCCGGTGCCCCATTACATCCGTCTCATCGCTTCGGGACGGAACGCCGATGCCTATATGGTCAACTGGCATTCCAACGTCTTCCCGGGCATCCTCGGGCGCACCTGCGACCGGCCGTGCGAGCCGGCGTGTCGCCGCGGGCGGGTCGAGGAGGAGCCGGTGGCGATTTGCCGGCTCAAGCGCGTTGCCGCGGACAACAAGGGCGACGTCGCGCACCTCATGCCCAAGCCCGCGCCGCGCAACGGCCGGCGCGTGGCCTGCGTCGGTGCCGGCCCCGCCAGCCTCGCCTGCGCGCGCGATCTCGCCGCCGCCGGCTACGGCGTCACCATCTTCGAGGGCGGCCAGCATCTCGGTGGCTTCATCCGCAGCCAGATCCCGCGCTTCCGCCTGCCCGAATCGGTGATCGACGAGGAGGTGGGCTACATCACCGCGCTCGGCGTCGAAACCCGGACCGGGCATTACGTCTCGTCCTTGAAATCGCTGCTTGCCGAAGGCTACGACGCGATTTTCGTGGGCACCGGCGCGCCGCGCGGGCGCGACCTCGACATCCCCGGCCGTGCGCAAGCCGCCGCCAACATCCACCTGGGCATCGACTGGCTCGCCTCGGTTTCCTTCGGCCACGTCAAGGCGATCGGCCGGCGCGTGATCGTGCTCGGCGGCGGCAACACGGCGATGGATTGCTGCCGCTCGGCGCGCCGGCTCGGCGGCGAGAACGTCACCGTCGTCGTCCGCTCCGGCTTCGAGGAGATGAAGGCTTCGCCGTGGGAGAAGGAGGACGCGATGGGCGAGGACATCCCGATCCTCAACTATCTCGTGCCGCTCGCCTTCCTCCACGACGGCGGACACCTCACCGGCATGCGCTTTCAGAAGGTGCGCGCCGAGCACGACGCCAAGGGCCGCCGCCAGCTCGTGCCCACCGGCGAGCCGGAGGTGGAGATACCCTGCGACGACGTGCTCGTCGCCGTCGGTCAGGAGAACGCGTTCCCCTGGATCGAGCGCGATATCGGCCTCGCCTTCGACCGCTGGGGCATGCCGGTCCTCGACCCGGCGACGATGCAGTCGACCATCGCCAACGTCTTTTTCGGCGGCGACGCCGCGCTCGGGCCCAAGAACATCATCTGGGCGGTGGCGCATGGGCACCAGGCGGCGATCTCGATCGACCTGCTGCTCTCGGGCGGCGACGTGAACGACCGCCCGCCGCCCCATGTCACGCTCGTCTCGCAGAAGATGGGCATCCACGAGTGGAGCTACGACAACGCGGTCGCGATCGACCTGCGCTACAAGGTGCCGCAGCGCGAGAAGTCGCTCGCACTCGCCGATCTGGGGACCGAGGTGGAGCTCGGCTTCGACCTCGACCTGGCGCTGAAGGAGGCGCAGCGCTGCCTCAACTGCGACATCCAGACGGTCTTCGCACCGAAGCTGTGCATCGAGTGCGACGCGTGCGTCGACATCTGCCCCGTCGACTGCATCACCTTCACCGCCAACGCCGATGAGCCGGTGCTGCGCGAGAGCCTCAACGCCCCCTCGTTCAACATGGCGCAGGACCTTCAGGTGCTTGACGGGCTCAAGACCGGCCGCGTGATGGTCAAGGACGAGGATGTCTGCCTGCATTGCGGCATGTGCGCCGAGCGCTGCCCCACCGGCGCGTGGGACATGCAGCGCTTCCTGCTCGACATGGCGCAGGTCGGTACCATGCCGCCGCGCATCAAACCTCACGCAGAGCACGTCCCCGCATGAAACCGCTCGTCCGCGCCAACGACTTCGTCGTCAAGTTCGCCAACGTCAACGGGTCGGGCTCGGCCTCGGCCAATCGGCTGTTCGCGCAGGCGATCATCCGCATGGGCGTGCCGGCAACCCCGCGCAACATCTTTCCGTCCAACATCCAGGGCCTGCCCACCTGGTACGAGGTGCGGATCTCGCAGGCCGGCTATCTCGGCGCGCGCGCCGGCACCGACCTGATGGTGGCGATGAACCCGCAGACCTGGGACAAGGACATCGCCGGGATCGTGCCGGGCGGATATCTGTTCTACGACGGCACACGCCCGCTGCCGGCCTCGAAGTTTCGCGACGACATCACGGTGCTTTCCCTGCCGCTCACCGCGATCTGCAACGCCGAATACAGCGACCCGCGCCAGCGTCAGTTGTTCAAGAACATCGTCTATCTGGGCGCGCTCTCCGCGTTGCTCGACATCGATCCGGCGGTGGTCGAGCAGCTTCTGGCCGAGCAGTTCAAGGCGAAGGAAAAACTCATCGCGCCCAACGTGCATGCGTTTCGGCTCGGGCGCGCGCATGCGGAAAAATCGTTGCCGTGCCCGATCGGGCTCACCGTGCGCCGCTGCGACAAGGTGGGCGAGAGCGTGTTCCTCGAAGGCAACTCGGCGGCGGCCCTCGGCGCTGTCTATGGCGGGGCGACCGCCTGCGCCTGGTATCCGATCACGCCCTCGACGTCGCTTGCTGAGGGGTTCCAGCGCTGGTGTGCCCGTTTCCGGACCGATCCGGAAACGAAAGAAAAGCGCTACGCCATTGTCCAGGCCGAGGACGAGCTCGCTTCGATCGGCATGGTCATCGGCGCCGGCTGGAACGGCGCGCGTGCCTTCACCGCCACGTCCGGCCCCGGCATCTCGCTGATGCAGGAGTTCCTGGGTCTTGCCTATTTCGCCGAAATCCCAGCCGTGATCTTCGACGTCCAGCGCGCCGGACCGTCGACCGGGATGCCCACGCGCACGCAGCAATGCGACGTGCTGGCCTGCGCCTATGCCTCGCATGGCGACACCAAGCACGTGCTGCTCTTCCCCGAGGATCCGCGCGAGTGCTTCGAGTTCGGCGCCACCGCGTTCGATCTCGCGGATCGCCTGCAGACCCCGGTCTTTGTGCTGCTCGACCTTGATATCGGCATGAACGAGCGCCTGGTCGCCCCGCTGGCCTGGGACGATTCGAAGCGCATGGATCGCGGCAAGGTGATGACCGCCGAGATGCTCGAATCCGGGCGCGACTTCGGCCGCTACCTCGACGTCGACGGCGACGGCATCCCCTGGCGCACCTGGCCCGGCACGCATCCGACGCGCGGGTCCTTCTTCACCCGCGGCACCTCGCGCGACCGCTATGCCCGCTACACCGAGGAGGGCGACGCCTATCACGACAACATGGAGCGGCTGCTGAAGAAATTCGCCACCGCTCGCACCCTGGTTCCCGCGCCCGTTCGCCGCGACGCGGCGGCCGGTTCGCGCCTCGGGGTGATCTATTACGGCTCCACCGCGCCGGCGATGGACGAGGCGCTGGCACTGCTCGCCGCACAGGACGTCGCGCTCGACGCGCTGCGCATCCGCGCATTCCCGTTCCACCCGGATGTGAAACGTTTTGTGCAGGAGCACGACCGCGTTTTCGTCGTCGAGCAGAACCGCGACGCCCAGCTTCGCTCGCTGCTCGTGGTCGAGGAAGAGATCGATCCCGCCCGCCTGGTGCGGGTGCTGCACTACGACGGCTCGCCGATCACCGCCAGCTTCATCGCCGAAGAGATCGCGGCGCATGCGCGCGTGACGCCGCTGCGCCGTGCCCAATCCCACGCTGTTCAGCCCCAGGGGCATTAGAGAACGCGCCATGACCTACCTGCCCAAGCCCAAGCTGCATCACCCGGATCTGCCCAAGAACGAACTCGGCCTGACGCGGCGCGACTACGAGGGCACGATCTCCACGCTCTGCGCCGGCTGCGGTCATGATTCGATCTCGGCGGCGATCATCCATGCCTGCTACAATCTTTCCCTGCCGCCGCATCGGATCGCCAAGCTCTCGGGTATCGGCTGCTCGTCGAAGACGCCGACCTACTTCCTCGGTGCCGCGCACGGCTTCAATTCGGTGCACGGCCGCATGCCGAGCGTGCTCACCGGCGCGCATCTGGCCAACCGCGACCTGATCTATCTCGGCGTTTCGGGTGACGGGGATTCCGCCTCGATCGGGTTGGGCCAGTTCGCCCACGCGCTGCGCCGCGGCGTCAACATGACCTACATCGTCGAGAACAACGGCGTCTATGGCCTCACCAAGGGCCAGTTCTCAGCGACCGCCGATCGCGGTGCGCTCAACAAGCGCGGCACCGCCAACGGTGATAACGCGATCGACATGGTCGGGCTGGCGCTGCAACTCGGCGCCACGTTCGTCGCGCGCAGCTTCTCCGGCGACAAGGTGCAGCTGGTGCCGTTGATCGAGGCGGCGCTGACGCATCAGGGCCCCGCCTTCATCGACTGCCTTTCGCCCTGCGTCACCTTCAACAACCATGCAGGCTCGACCAAGAGTTTCGACTATGTGCGTGCGCACAACGAAGCGGTGAATTTCCTCGACATCATCACCGGTCGCGAGCCGATCACGCACGAGCAGGAGCCGGGCACGGTGAAGCTGGTCGAGCAGCACGACGGCACCGTGTTGCGCCTGCGCAAACTGGACACGGATTACGACCCGACCGACCGCGCCGCTGCCATCGACTACCTGGCCCACCGCCAGCAGGCGGGCGAGATCGTCACCGGCCTGCTTTATGTCGATTCCGATCCGACGGATCTGCACGGGCATCTCGGGACGGCCAGGGCGCCGCTCAACCGTTTCGACGACGCGGCCCTGATTCCCGGTGCGGCGGCGCTCAGCAGGATCAACGCTTCGCTTCGCTGACCTGGGCACCGCTGTCGCGGCGTCTTGCCCCGGACGGCGCGGCGACCCCGCGACAACGCCCGCCCGCCATGGCATGATCGCAGCATCGAGGGAGGCACGCGATCCAAGCCCTGCGACAATTGCTGCTGCTGCGCCACGCCAAGGCGGTGGCGCCGGCGAGTGACGCTGCCGACCATGCCCGTCCGCTCGACCCGCGTGGCCGGGCGGACGTGGCGGCACTGCGCGCGGCGATGCGCGCACGCGGTCTGGCGCCGGAGATCGTGCTGGTCTCCTCCGCGCGCCGTGCGCTGCAGACCCTCGAGGCACTCGAACCGTTCGAGGACATGCCCCTGATCGAGCCGATGGACTCGCTCTACATGGCCGGGCCCGAACAGATCTTCGCGGCGCTGCGCCAGCTCGGCCCGACCGTGCGCAGCGCGATGGTCGTCGGCCACAACCCTGGTTTGCACGACATGGCGCGCCTGCTGGCCGACGGCGCCGGCGGTGCGGCGGAGGCCGCCATGCACGCCAGCTACCCCACCGCCTGTCTCGCCGAATTCACCATTCCCGGCGGTTGGGATACACTGGCCCCCGGTACCGCGCGGCTACGCCTTTTTCTGACCCCGCGAGCGCTGGCCGGC
>JAJXSZ010000043.1 GCA_021784255.1 Pseudomonadota bacterium
GTGCTCAACTCAGACCCTCCCTCCGGTTCCGGCCGCCGGTCGAGCACCGCGGCGGGTCAGGCGGCGGTCGCCGACGGGCCGGGATCCACCGGTCCCAGCGCCGCGAGATCCGCGGCGGCCTCGGCCCGGCCTTGCGCCTGCGCCCGCTCCAGCCACATCCGTGCCACCACCGGGTCGCGCTCGCCGGCAAGTCCGCGCGCGAGATAGCGGCCGAGCATGAGCTGGGCCAGCGCATGCCCGCGCTCCGCTGCCATGCCGAACCACCGCTGCGCCGCCGCCCGATCCCACGCCACGTCATGCCCGCCGCCGAGCATGGCGCCGATCGCGAACATCGCCTGCGTCAGGCCGGCCTGAGCGGCCATTTCGTAAAGGGCGAGTGCCTGGCCATGGTCGCGCGGGCCGCCCGTGCCGGCCACCATCAGGTCGGCGAGCGTTGCCTGCGCCTCCGGCATGCCGGCCGCGGCCGCGCGGGCGATCCAGTTGCGTCCCTCCACCGGATCGGCCGGCACGCCGCGCCCGGCCAACACCATGCGGCCATAGCTGAGCTGGGCATTGACGATTCCGTCGGCGGCCCGGCGCAGCCAGGCGGCGGCGGCGCGATCGTCGCGCTCGGTGCCGATCCCATCGGCCAGGCACATGCCGAGGTTGAACGCGGCGACCAGGTCGCCCTTCTCCGCCGCCTCGGCGAACCAGGCCCGGCCGACGGCATGCGCCTGCGCCCCGGCCTCGGGATTGGCGATCAGAGCGGTCAGGAGGCTCGGAGCCTGGCGGTCACCGGTCGCCGCGGCGAGACGGAACAGGCGCGCCGCCTCCTGCGGGTCACGTACCGTACCCGCGCCGGTGAGGTGCAACTGGCCCAGCGCGCGCGCCGCGGCGCCGAGGCCGAGCTCGACCGCGCGGCGATACCACATCGCGGCCTCGGCGTGGTTGGGCGGCAGATCGCCGCCGCGCGCGTAGAGATCGCCGAGGAACGCCGCGGCATCCCCGTCGCCGGCCAGCGCGGCGCGGCGCAGCAGGGTTTCGCCCTCCACGGGATCCTGCCGCACGCCCGCGCCCATCATCAGCATCCGCCCGTAGCGCGCCTGGGCGGAGCGCAGCCCCTGCGCCGCGGCGGTGGCAAGGTGGCGCGCGGCAGCCTCGACATCGACCGGACCGCCCTGCCCGCGCTCCGCCATCTCGCCGAGCACCGCGCTCGCCATGGGCAGGCCGGCGGCAGCGGCACGCGCCATCAGCACCCGGATCTCGGCATAGTCGGTCGTGGCCGCGACCTCCGGGTCGGCGCTGGCGCGGCCCAGGCGCTGCAATGCCCAGCCGAGGCAGCCATGCGGCCAGCCCGACCGGGCCGATGCCTCGTAGAGCGCAGCGGCGCGTGCCGCCTCGCGCCCCTCCTCGGGCCCGATGGTGAGGATGAAGGCGAGCGTCGCCTGGCCCTCCGGCGAGCCGGCGGCGGCGGCACGTTCGGCCCAGATACGCGCGCGCGCCCAGTCGGTCGCTCCCTGCTGCGGCATCGACGTGGCGAACAGCGGATCGCCCACCTCGGTCCCGGGCGAGAGGACGCCCTGCAGACACATCGCCGCCATCAGGTTCTGCGCCTCGACATAGTCTCGTCCCGCCGCGCGTTCGAGCCAGCGCAGCCCTTCCGACAGGCTCTGCGGCACGCCCGCGCCCTCGAAATAGCAGCGCGCGATGTGGAACTCGGCCTCGGCGTGCTGCGCGGCGGCGGCACGCGCCAGCAGCGGAAAGGCCCGTGCGCGCTGTTCCGCGGCGATCAGCGCGCGTGCCCGCCGCAGCGCCGCCTCGGGCCCCAGCATCCGCGCCGACATCAGGCGCTCAAACATCGGCACCCCGCCCCTCGGGTGGGAAGGCGGCTGGTCTCACGGCTCGCGCATTCCCTGCGTGGTCGCCGGAATGACCCGCGAAAGCATGAACTGCAGCGCGGTGCGCTTGCCGATCTTGATGTCGGCGGTCACCGGCATGCCGGGCGCGAGGCGGAAAGCCGCCGGCAGGTTGCGCATGTGCATCTGATCGATGGTCATGCGCACCCGGTAATACACGTCGCCGAACGGCTGCGTGCTGTGCGGACGCGTGACCACGCCGCTGACCACGTTCGGGGCATGGAAGCTGTCGGGCGAGATCACCCGCACGCTGCCGTAGGCGGTGCCGTAGGTATAGTACGGAAACGAATCGAACTTGATGCGCACCGGCTGGCCGACATGGACGAAGCCGGCATCGTTGCCGCTCAGCACGGTCTCGATCTCGAGCTTCGCGTCGGCCGGCACCAGGGTGATGAACTCGTCGCCCGATTGCAGCACGGACCCGACGCTGACCGGCGCCACCGACAGCACCACGGCGTCCCGGTCGGCACGCAGCTGCACGAGCTGGCGGCGCAGCCTGGCCTTGTTGAGATCCTCGCGCGCCTGCACCAGCTTGCGCGTCTGGGTCTGCAGCTGCGAGGAAATGTCGCCCTTGAACTGCTGGATATAGGCATCGCGTTCGGCGCGCAGGGCCGAGAGGTCGCGGCTGGCGCCGGCGGCCTGCGCCTGGGCATCCGCCAGCGAGCGTTCCATCTCGACGCGGTTGTCCTGGGCGGCGAGCGTGTTGAGCTGGCTGCCGACCTGCAGTCTCTCGAGCTCCATGCGCTTCTGCTCGACGTCGCGCGCCACCGCGAGCCGCTGCGTGAAGGAGGTGATGTCCGCCGCTGCCCGCGCCACCTTGGCCCGGGCGCTGAAGATGCGCTGGTCGTAGGTCTCGACCTTGAACGTGTACTCGGCGTGGCGCTGGGCGAAGATCTCGGCCTCGAGGTTGCCCGCCGACGTGCCGTTCGAGAGGTAGACCCGTCCCGAAGCCTCGGCCCGCAGCCGCGCCACTTCCGCGCCGAGGCTTGCCACGCGCTGCGCGAGGCTGGCCTCGTCCGCCTGCACGAAGGTCGGATCGAGCTGCGCCAGCACCTGGCCCTTCTTCACGAACTGGCCCTCGCGCACGTCGATCGAACGGATGATCGCGGTCTCGAGCGGCTGCACGACGATGTTGTGCGTTCGCGGCACGACGCGCCCGTGCGTGGTGACCACGCGGTCGATCGGCACGGTGCCGGCGATCACCAGCATCACCACCATGGCGAGGGCGAGCGACCAGATGGTGTAGCGGATGCCCACCCGGATCGGGCGCGCGATCAGCGACACCGTCGGGCTCTCGAACTCCAGCAGGGCGCGGCTGGCGGGATCGTTGGCGCGGGCCATCGCGGCCAGGGCGCGCGATGTGGATTGCGGCAGCGGGGTCGCGTCCGACATCGCTCAGCCCTCGTTGCGGGCGACGAGGGCGGCGGGCTGCGGTCCGCGGCCGGTCTCCATCATGTGCCGGTTCTGCTGCAGCCAGAGCTGGCGATAGACCGGGCAGCGGTCCACCAGCACGCTGTGCGGGCCGATATCCATGACCTTGCCCTGATCGAGCACCAGGATCTGGTCGCATTCGACCAGCGAGGACAGCCGGTGCGAGACGATGATCATGGTCCGCCCATGCGCGATGCGGCGGATATTGGCGTTGACCAGCGCCTCGCTCTCCGGGTCGAGCGCGCTGGTCGCCTCGTCGAGGATCAGGATGCGCGGGTCGTGAATCAGCGCGCGGGCGATGGCGAGGCGCTGGCGCTGGCCGCCCGAGAGGTTGGGCGATCCTTCCTCGATCCAGGTCTCATAGCCGAGCGGCATGCGCTCGATGAACTCCTCGGCGCCGGCGAGGCGGGCGGCGCGGATCGCGTCGTTGAGCGTGAGCCCCGGGCGGCCGGCGATGATGTTCTCGCGCACGGTGCCGCGGAACAGGAAATTGTCCTGCAGCACGACGCCGAAGCTGCGCCGCAGATAGGCGAGGTTGATCTCGCGCAGGTCGGTGCCGTCGAGCTTGATCTGCCCCTCGTATTCGCGGTTGATCCCCTGCAGCAGGCGGGTGATCGTCGACTTGCCGGAGCCGGAGCGCCCGACCAGCCCGAGCGTGGTGCCGGCCGGAATCTCGAACGAGATCTTCTGCAGCGCCTTGGCGCTCGAGCCGGGATAGGCGAAATCCACCTCGTGGAAGCGCAGCGCCCCTTCGAGGCGCGGGCGCACGCCGGCGCCCGGGTTCACCACCTCGGGACGGTTGTTCAGCACCTCGGCGACGACGCCGACCGCGGCGCGCGCGTACTCGTATTCCTCGGTCAGCCGCGCCAGGCCGACCAGCGGCGCCGCCACCCGGCCGGACAGCATCATGAAGGCGACGAGCGAGCCGAGCGACGCGGCATTGCCGTGCAGCGCCAGGTAGGCACCGACCAGCAGCACGCCGCGGTTCATGAAGCCCTCGAACGGGGTGACCAGGGTCGAGGGAACGTTGCTCGCCCGCCCGAGCTCCTGCTGCCACAGCGCCGCCTTGGCCTGGCGCTGGTCCCACAGCTCGCGCTGCTGCGGCTCGAGCGCCAGCGACTTCACCGTACGGATGCCCGCGACGCTCTCGACCATCACGTTGCTCTTCTCGACCTCGGCCCGCATCCACTGGGTGAAGGTGCGCCGCACCCGCGGCAGGCAGGCGACGATGACGATGGCGATCATCACGCCGGCGGCGATGGTGAGCCAGGTCAGCGGCGCATTGAGCCAGAACAGGAACGGGACCAGCACCGCGAGGGTCACCAGATCGAGGATGGTCGCCAGCAGCTTGCCGGTGAGGAACTCGCGGATCTTGGTGAACTGGCCGAGCTTGAACAGGATCGCGCCGGTCTGGTTGCGCTCGAAATAGTCGATCGACAGGCCGAGCAGGCGGCGGAAGATGTGCAGGCCGATGCGCGCGTCCATGCGCGTGGCCACGACGAGGATCAGCTCGCGCCGGGCGAAGCCGAGATAGGTCTCGTAGATCGACGCCGCGATCAGAATCAGCGTCAGCATCAGCAGCGTCGAGCCGGACTGGTAGGTGACGACCTTGTCCACCACCACCATCACCAGCAGCGGCGGCAGGATGGCCAGCACCGACAGCACGATCGAGGCGATGCAGATGTCGCGCAGCGTCTTCTTCTCGCGCCAGACGATGCGCGCCACCCAGCCCAGGGTGAACGGCGCGTTGTCCTCGTTGGCGCCCCGCTCCGGCCGCAGCAGGATGACGTCGCCCTTCCACAGCTGGGCCAGGCGCAGCTCATCCACCGCCACGCCGCCGTCGTCGAAGGCCGAGGCCGGGTTCTTCAGCCAGACGACATTGCGTGCCGGGTCGGCACGGACCATCAGCGCCGCCGAGCCGTCTTCGAGCAGCAGCACGACCGGACCGGAAGCCTGGGTCGCGATCAGATGCTTCCAGGTGAAGCGCGCGGCGCGCGCCCACAGCCCGGCGCCGCGCACCCATTCCACCAGCACCGCCGGCGCCACCACGCCGCCGGCCGGCAGGCGCAGTTCGTCGCGGTCGAGATCGGTGCCGTGCCAGCGCGCCGCCTCGATCAGCGCCAGCAGCCGCACCTCCAGCCGCTCTCTGGGGTCGGCAGACGGATCGGTAGGGGCGGCGGCAGGCGGAATCGCATCCAAGTTCGTGTTCCTCGCGACGGGGCCGGTGTCTCGTAACCCGGGCCAACCGAATAACCGGGGCAAGCCGAATCGGAGAAGAGGCCCTATAGCATGGTTTTTCGTCATCCGTTGCCGATCCGCAACCCAGCCTGCGCGGGTGCCATTGCTTCGGAGTCATGGCGCGGCGGGCGCCACCGGATGGTTGCCTGCCGGATGGTTTGCCGCTCCGGCCGCCTGTCGGCGTGAACGCCTCGCCCGGCTTCGCCATCCTGCCCGGCTTCGCCATCCTGCCCAGCATCGCAATCTTGCCAGCATGGCAATCTTGCCAACATGGCAATCTTGCCAACACGGCAATCTTGACTGAATCCCGCGCCCCGCGCAGGGGTCATAGCGCGTGGCACCGGCCCTGTGGCGCCGGAGCCGGCATGGGCGGGAGCGGCCAATGTTCAGGGACGACGATAGCGCGCGAGACGAAAAGGGGGCCGACGCCAGCGCCTTCGTCCCCGGCCCGCGCGCCGCGCTGGCGCCGACGGATAGCGGGTCGCTCGACGGTTTATCTTTTGCAGTCAAAGATTTATTTGACGTTTCTGGGTATGTGACCAGCTACGGCCACCCGGAATGGGCGCGCACCCACCCGCCGGCCGAGGCAACGGCCCCGGTGGTCGCGGACCTGCTCGCCAGCGGCGCCAGGCTGGCCGGGAAAACCAAGACGGTGGAACTCGCCTTCGGTCTCACCGGCGAGAATCTATGGCACGGCACGCCGCGCAACCCCGCCGCCCCGCTGCGCTTTCCCGGCGGATCGAGCGGCGGCTCGGCCGCCGCGGTCGCCGCGGGCGAGGTCGATTTCGCGCTCGGCTCGGACACCGGCGGCTCGGTGCGCATCCCCGCCAGCTATTGTGGCCTCTACGGCATCCGCCCGAGCCACGGCGCGGTGTCGCTCGCCGGCGCGCGCGGCCTGGCGCCGAGCCTGGACACGTGCGGCTGGTTCACGCGCTCCGCCGACCTGCTCGAGCTGGTGGGCGAGGCGATGCTGCCGCAGCCGGGCGGCGCCCTGACCGGGCCGTTCCTGCGCGTCGAGGAAGCCTGGGTGAACGCCGACCCCGCGGTCGCATCCGCGCTCGCGCCGGCGGTGGCGGCGTTGCGTCCGGTTTCCATTTCCCTGGTGCCGGAAGGGCTGCCGGCGCTCTATGGGCATTTCCGTGCCGTGCAGGCGGCGGAGGTGTGGGCGACGCTCGGCGACTGGGTCGTCTCGGTCAATCCGCGGTTCGGCCCCGGGGTCGGCGAGCGCATCGAGGCGGCGCGCACCATGAGCCCGGCGCTGGCCGCTTCCGGCCGGGCCTTCCGCCGCCGCTTCGTCGCGCGCCTGGCGCCGCTGCTGAACGGCGGCGCGGTCCTGGTTTTCCCGACCGCCCCGAGCCCGGCGCCGCTGCTGACGGCGAGCGTGCCGCAGCTTCAGGCGGTGCGCGAGGCGACGCTGGGCGTGACCGCGATCGCCAGTCTCGCCGGACTGCCGGAAGTGACCATCCCCGTCGGAACGGCCGACGGCGCTCCGGTCGGCCTCTCGCTGGTCGCGGCCGCCGGCCACGACGCGGCGCTGCTGGCGCTCGCCAACGAGGTCGCGGGCGTGCTGGGCTTGCCGGCATGAAGGATCCTTACGAAACCCTCGGGGTCGCGCGCACCGCGACCGACGAGGAGATCGCAGCCGCCTTCAAGAAGCTCGCCCGGCGCTACCATCCGGACCTGCATCCGGGCGACAAGGAGGCGGAGGCGACGTTCAAGGAGGTCGCCGCCGCCGCCGAGCTGCTGCGCGACAAGGAAAAGCGCCGGCGCTTCGATGCCGGCGAGATCGATGCCACCGGCGCCGAGCGCCCGCCGCCCTTCTATCGCGAAGCCCCGGACGGACCGCACGCGGCTCAGGACGGGTTCGCCAGCAACGAGGAGCTGGCGGACTTCCTCGCCCGCGCCTTCGCCGACGGGCGCGCCAGTGGCCGCGGCGGCGGGTTTGGCGGCGGCGAATTCCGCGCCCGCGGCCAGGACGTCACCTACGAGCTGCGCCTGGCCTTCCTCGACGCGGCGCGCGGAGCCGTGCGCACGCTCGACCTTCCCGAGGGCAAGACGCTGCAGGTCACCATTCCGCCGGGGTCGGCGGACGGGCAGATGCTGCGCCTGCGGGGCCAGGGCATGCCCGGTTACGGCGGCGGTCCGGCCGGCGACGCCTATATCGAGCTGCACATCGAACATCACCCGTTTTTTCGCCGCAAGGACAATGACATCCACGTTGAAGTTCCGGTAACGCTGAAGGAGGCGGTGCTGGGTGCGCGGATCGAGGTTCCGACCATCGACGGCGCGGTTTCGCTGACCGTGCCCAGGGGCTCCAACACCGGCACCACGCTGCGGCTGCGCGAGCGCGGCGCCCTCGACCGCAAGAGCGGCCAGCGCGGGCACCAGTTCGTGACGCTGAAGCTGGTGCTGCCCAAGGGCGAGGAGAAGGCGCTCGCAGCCTTTCTCGACACCTGGCAGCCGGAGCATCCCGACAACCCCCGCGAGGAAATGCTGCGATGACCGGCATCGAGGAGCTGCTCGCCAGCAACGCGCTGCTGCGGCGCGAGGACCTCATGGCCTGGATCGACGAGGCGCTGGTGGTGGCGGAAGGCATGCCGGACGCGCCCAGCTTCCCGGAGCAGGCTCGCGTGCGGGTGCGGCTGCTGTGCACGCTGCGCTACGAGCTGGAGCTCGATGCCGACGCGCTGCCCGTGGTGATGTCCCTGCTCGACCAACTGCACGACGCCCAGCTGCGGCTGCGGGCGCTGGCCGGCGCGGTCGCCGCGCAGGATCACGCGGTGCGCGAGGCGATCATCGCGACGTTGCGCGGCCCCGGCAATTCCGGCTGACCCTGGCGCGCCTGCCGCGCCGGCGGCGCTCGTCAGCGGCACGATCGCGAGGGAGGCCGCTGCCGCTCACCCGATGATGACCGGCCACGGCACGCCTGGTGCCGCGCGCCGAAGCGTCAAGCCGCAATCAGGAGGAAGCGCGCCTGGGCGAGGCTGTCTGCGGCGTAGGCGCGGGCCAGGGCGTCCGCTTCCATCGCCACGACGGCACCCGTGACCGGCTTGCCCATCACATGCTCGCGCCAGACCCGCCCCAGCGCGGCCAGGGGTGAGCGAACGCCACAGCAGGCACAGCCGGCGGCATGGATGGGCCCGGCGATCAACACCTCGCCAGGTCCGGCGCAGGTGCCGACGCGCAGGGAAAGGCGCTCACGAGACATCGATACATATAGACATGTTTATATGTCGATGTCTATATACGTCGATGGATCAGATCCTCCTCCAACTCCGGGCCGCGGCGGACCCGACGCGGATGCGCATCCTCGCGCTCGCCGCGGCCTGCGACCTCTGCGTCGCCGATTTCGCGGACGTGCTTGGCCAATCCCAGCCACGCGTCTCCCGCCACCTCGGTGTCATGGTCGAGGCCCGGCTCCTGGAACGGCGCCGCGAGAGCAAGAATGTCTTCTTCCGCCTGGCACCGGCGAGCCTGGCACAGGACCTCGCGGCCCGGATCGCCGCCACCGCCAGCGAACCCGTCGCCGCCGACCGGCGCGCCGCCCAGCGGGTGATGGCCGAGCGGGCCCGGGAAGCGACGGAACTCTTCCGCCTGCAGGGGGCGAACTGGGATGAGATGGGAGCGCTCGGCCTGGCGCAGGCGCAGATCGAGCGCGCGGTGCTTCAACGCCTGCCGCAGCGGGTGCAACGGCTGCTCGATATCGGCACCGGGACCGGGCGGATGCTGCAGGTGATCGGGGCGCGGGCGGACTCGATGCTGGGGATCGACGCCTCGCGCGCGATGCTGGCGCTGGCGCGCACGCGACTGGCGGAGCAGCCAGGGCTGCGCCATGCCGCCGTACGGCTCGGCGATATGTACCGGCTGGAGCTGCCGGACGGATATTTCGATGCCGTTCTCGTTCAGATGGTGCTGCACTACGCGACCGAGCCGGCCAAGGTGCTGGCCGAGGCCGTGCGGGTGCTCTCGCCGGGCGGCACGCTGATCGTCGTCGACCTCGCCCGCCACGAGCGCAACCTGCTGGCCTCGCAGGGGCATCACTGGCTCGGCTTCGATGACGCCGGCTTCGGCCGGATGCTGCCCGTCGGCGAACTCGAGCTGGAGGCTCCCGGCGCGGTGCCCGGCGAGCTCGAGACCCGCATCTGGGTGGCGCGCCGCCACGCCGCCGCGGCGCGCACCGAAGCTGGCCATACCGTCGACGCATAGGAACTGGACGAAGCGATGACACCGATCCTCGAAGCGCTGCGCGCGCGTGTGCTCCTGGCCGATGGCGGCATGGGAGCGCGGCTGCAGCAGATGTCACTCGACCTGGCGCGTGACTGGTGGGGGCATGAGAACTGCTCCGACATTCTCGTGCTGTCGCGGCCCGACATCGTGCGCGACATCCACCGCGGCTATTTCGCCGCCGGCGCCGACCTCGTGGAGACCAACAGCTTCGGTGCTTCGGCGATCACGCTGGGCGAGTTCGGGCTGGCCGAGCGCGCGCACGAGATCAACCGGCGCGCGGCGGAGCTGGCGCGCGAAGCCGCCGGGATGTTCGCCGACGGGCGCGATCGTTACGTCCTCGGCTCGATCGGGCCCGGCACCAAGCTGCCGAGCCTCGGCCATATCGCCTACGACGCCCTGGAGGCGGCGCTGGCGGAGCAGGCACGGGGGCTGATCGAAGGCGGCGTGGACGCCATCCTGATCGAGACCTGCCAGGACACGCTGCAGATCAAGGCCGCTGTCAACGGCGCCAAGGCGGCCGGCCTCGCGACAGGACGGCCGGTGCCGATCTTCGTGCAGGTGACGGTGGAGACCACGGGCACGCTGCTGGTGGGCCCCGACATCGCCGCCGCCGCGACCGTGGTCCAGGCGCTCGACGTGCCTCTGCTCGGCCTCAACTGCGCGACCGGACCGCAGGAAATGGCCGAGCATATGCGCTGGCTGGCCGGCAACTGGCCCGGTCTGATCTCGGTGATGCCGAATGCCGGGCTGCCGGAACTGGTGGACGGCAAGCCGCATTATCCGCTGGCCGCGGCCGAGCTTGCGACCTGGCTCAGGCGCTTCGTGGTCGAGGACGGGGTGAACCTCATCGGCGGCTGCTGCGGCACCGACGAACGCCATATCCGCGCGCTCGATGCGATGCTGCGCGAGCTCGGCGAGCGCCGGCCCGAACCGGTGCAGCGTCACCCCGTCTGGGTGCCGTCCGTCGCCAGCCTCTACGGCGCCGTCGCGTTGCGCCAGGAGAACGCGATCTTTTCGATCGGCGAACGATGCAACGCCAACGGCTCGAAGAAATGGCGCGACCTGCAGGCCGCCGGCGACTGGGACGGATGCGTGGCGATGGGCCGGGCACAACTGGGCGAAGGCTCGAACGCGCTCGACATCTGCACCGCCTTCGTGGGCCGCGACGAGAAGGCGGAAATGGACGCGGTGGTGCGTCGCTTCACCACCTCCGTCGCCGCACCGCTGGTGATCGACAGCACCGAGACCGGCGTGATCGAGAGTGCGCTGAAGCTGCACGGCGGCAAGGCGATCATCAACTCGATCAATTTCGAGGACGGTGAAGGCGCCGCCCAGCAACGGCTGCTGCTCGCCAGGAAATTCGGCGCCGCCGTCATCGCGCTGACGATCGACGAGTCCGGCATGGCCAAAACCGCGGCGGCAAAGCTCGCCGTCGCGACGCGCCTGGTCGAGTTCGCGCGCGGACATGGGCTCGCGGACAGCGACCTCCTGATCGACCCGCTCACCTTCACCATCGCGACCGGCAGCGAGGACGACCGCAAGCTCGGTGAAGCAACGCTCGAAGGCATCCGCCTGATCCGCGAGGCGTTCCCCGAGGTGCAGATCATCCTCGGCCTGTCCAACATCTCCTTCGGCCTCAACCCGGCAGCGCGAGCGGTGCTGAACTCCGTCTTCCTCGATCACGCGATGCGGGCGGGGATGAGCGGAGCGATCCTGCATGTCTCCAAGATCAAGCCGCTGCACCAGATTCCTCCCGCGGAGGTGGCGGTCTGCGAGGATCTCATCTTCGACCGCCGGCGCGAGGACTACGACCCGCTGGCCAAGCTGCTCGAGATCTTCGCCGAACGGAAATCCACGGACGCAGCCGCCACGAAGCGCGCGACAACGGTCGAGGGCCGGCTGCGCGAGCGCATCGTCGATGGCGATCGCAAGGGGCTGGCGGAGGATCTCGATGCCGCGCTCGAAACGCATGCGCCGCTTGCCATCATCAACGAGATCCTGCTCGACGGGATGAAGACGGTGGGCGAGCTGTTCGGCGCCGGCAAGATGCAGCTGCCCTTCGTGCTGCAATCCGCCGAGACCATGAAGGCTGCCGTTGCGTATCTGGAACCTCTGATGGAGCGCGCGGCGGGGCAGGAGCGCGGCACCATCGTGCTCGCGACCGTCAAGGGCGATGTGCACGACATCGGCAAGAACCTCGTCGACATCATCCTGACCAATAACGGCTACCGGGTCGTCAACCTTGGCATCAAGGTGGCGCTCGCGGAAATGCTGGCCGCGGCGACCGAGCACCGGGCGCACGCCATCGGCATGAGCGGGCTGCTGGTCAAGTCCACCGTGGTAATGCGCGAGAACCTCGAGGAAATGTCGCGCCAGGGACTGGAGATTCCGGTCATTCTCGGCGGCGCGGCGCTGACGCGCACCTATGTCGAGGACACCTGCGTGCAGTCCTATGCGTGCGGCCGCGTCGCCTATGCGCGTGACGCCTTCGACGGGCTGGCGATGATGGACAAGGTGACGGGCAACGGCTTCGACGACTATCTCGCGGCGGTGCAGGCCAAGCGCGGCGGCAAGGTGCGCAACACGCAGCGCACGCTGGGCGAGGCGCAGGCGGCCGCGTTCCGGCCCGTCGACGTGGCCGCCGCACGCGAGCGGCGGCGGCGGATGACCCGCGAGCTGGCCGGCTTCGAGCCACCGTTCTGGGGCGCACGGGTGATCGAAGCGGCGCCGAAGGCGATCGTGCCGTTCGTCAACGAGCGGTCGCTTTATCAACTCCAGTGGGGATTCCGCAAAGCCGGGCGTTCGCTTGAGGATTTCCTTGGTTGGGCGCGCCAGGAACTGCGGCCGGTGATGCGGCGGATGCTGGCGCTGTGCGAGGAAGGCGCCGTCCTCACGCCGCGCGCGAGCTATGGCTACTGGAAGGCTGCGGGTCAGGGCAACGACCTGATCCTGTTCGACGCCGACGGCGAGACCGAAGTCGCGCGCTTCAACCTGCCGCGCCAGCCGCGCGAGGACGGGGAGTGCATTGCCGATTTCGTGCGCGATGTTGATGACGGCGTGCGCGACGTGGTGGGGCTGCAGGTGGTGACGATGGGGCAGAAGGCGAGCGACACCGCGCATGCCTGGTTCGGGGACAACCGTTACCAGGACTATCTCTATCTGCATGGACTGTCGGTGGAGATGGCCGAGGCCATGGCCGAGTATGTGCACAAGCGCATCCGCGCCGAGTGCGGCTTCGCGGCAGAGGACAACCGCGACATCGAGAAGATGCTGGCGCAGGGCTATCGCGGTTCGCGCTATTCGTTCGGCTATCCGGCCTGCCCCCGGCTGGAGGACCAGGCGGCGATCCTGCGGTTGCTGCGCGCGGAACGGATCGGCATCTCGCTCTCCGAGGAGTGGCAGTTGCATCCGGAACAAAGCACGAGCGCGCTGGTGATCCTCAATCCGCATGCGAAATATTTCTCGGTCTGAGGAATAGACCCGGCGGCCGCCCCGGCCGGCGGCGGTGACGGGAGCCGCGTCGCCGGCGGCGGGGCCGCGCGCGCCGGCGGTCGGCGCGATATA
>JAJXSZ010000044.1 GCA_021784255.1 Pseudomonadota bacterium
GATGCCGCAGGCGCTGCGCCGCGTGCTGCCCTCGCTGGTCAATGTCTTCATCGCGGTGGTCAAGGATTCCTCGCTGGTCTCCATCATCGCTGTCGCGGACATCACCTATCGCGCCGAATCGGCCGTGGCACTCACCTATCGCCCGTTTGAATTCTATACCGCGCTCGCCGTGCTGTATTTCGTGCTGACCTATCCTTTCTCCTTCCTCTCGGCCGCGGTCGAGCGGCGTTTCCACGTCACATGAACGACGCGCCGGTGATCGCGATTCGCGGCCTGGAGAAGCGCTTCGGCAGTCATGTCGTGCTGCGCGGCGTGGATATCACCGTGGGGCATGGCGAGGTCGTGGTGCTGATCGGGCGCAGCGGCAGTGGCAAATCAACGCTGGTGCGCTGTGTGGCCGGGCTGACGCCGATCGACGGCGGGCAGATCGACCTTTTCGGCACGATCGTCGCTCGACACGCGACCAGGCTGCCGGCAGGACCCGTTCGCGCGGCGCGGCGGCGCGTCGGCATGGTGTTTCAGGACTTCAATCTGTTTCCGCATCTGAATGCAGAGCGGAACGTTTCGTTATCATTGCAGAAAGTGCAGCGCATGGCGAGGGCGCAAGCGCAGGAACGGGCGCGGATGGCACTCGCCAAGGTCGGGCTTGGCGAGTTTGCCGCACGCTTCCCCTATCAACTCTCGGGTGGGCAGCAGCAACGCGTGGCGATCGCTCGCGCGCTGGCCCTGGAGCCGGAGGTGATGCTGTTCGACGAACCGACCTCCGCCCTCGATCCTGAGCTGAAGCGCGAGGTGTTGGTGGTGATGCGCGCGCTTGCCGAGGAGGGTATGACGATGGTGATCGTGACGCACGAGATGAACTTTGCCCGTGGCGTCGCCGACCGGGTGGTCTTCATGGATGGCGGCGCGGTCGTGGAGGAGGGACCACCGCAGGTCATGCTGACTGCGCCCCGACAGGACGCAACACGGATTTTCCTGCGGGACCTGATCGAGGCGTGATGGTGACCATGGGCGCTGCCCGCGTCACGAAGTGGACCCGATCTCAGGCGCCGGAGGGCTCGGCGGCTCTCTGTCTTGTGGGGGTCGGGCGTTGTCTCGGTCCGGGCCGTCGTGGCTTTGGCGGCGCATCGCCCGCGGCCTCGCGTGAGATCCGCGCTGCCGTCAGGCGCGTCTCCTGCAGATAATCCTCCACGAGGCGGGCGTTGCGTGTCTCCCGGCTGCGGCACAGCTGGAAGTCGAACGGAATCTCCGGCTCGAACCGCCGCGCGACCACACGCTTCTGAAAGCCGCTGATCATCAGCGGGTGTACGAGCGAGACGCCCAGCCCGGCCGCAACGAACTCGCACAGGGTGGGGGCGATGGTGACAACGAGCACGATATTCGGCCGCACGCGGTGGGTGGCAAACATGGAACCGACGCGCTGTCCTGTGAAGCTCTCCGGATCGAAGGAGACAAAAGGCACGTTGTCCAGATCGGCCGGTCCGATCACGCGCCTGGTGGCGAGCCTGTGATGCTGAGGCATGATGCAGAGCAGCGGGTGCTTCAGCAGCGATTCACTGATGATGTAGGGATTATCGATACGCGAACTGACCAGCGCGACATCGAGCTTGCGCGTCACCAGCCGCTCGGTGAGCCACTGGGAGCTTCGCGACTCGATCGAACAAAACACGTTCCGGTGGCGCTTCAGGAAACCCACCGTCGCTTCCTGCACGAACCTTCCCGCGAGCGCCGGCAGGACACCGACGGTCAGGCGTGCCTGCTCCTCCCGACGGATGGCGTCGGCAGCGTTCTCGATCTGCTGAACGCCGCTGAAGATGCGATCGATTTCGTGGTAGAAGCGCATGCCGCGTTCGGTGGGCGCCAGCCGTCCCTTGACCCGGTCGAACAGCCGGAGTTCCGCGTCCGCCTGCAGATGCGCGATGAGCTTGCTCATCGCCGGTTGCGAAACGTTGAGAATGCTGGCGGCGCGGCTCACCGTGCCATGCTCGATCACCGCCTTGAACGCCTCGATCTGCCTGAGGTTGAGACGCCGCCGCATGCATAACCCCCGGGAATGAGATGCCCAGATGAGCAATCGTGACAATATAGCAGCAATTTCTGGCCATCCGGTCAATGCCGCGCCACGACGCGCTCCTGCACCTCCTCCGATGCATTCCGCTGACAGGTAGCAACGATGTTCCGCAGACTCCGGGCGGCCGGCGGCGAGGTAACGATCCATGTCGATGGCAAGCCGGTGCGGGCCGCCGCCGGCGACAGTGTTGCCGCCGCGATGCTGGCGGCTGGCTTTACGGCCTTGCACAGCTCGGCCGTCAGCGCCTCGCCGCGCGCGCCGCATTGCATGATCGGCAACTGCTTCGAGTGCCTGGTTGAGATCGATGGCCTGCCGGACCGCCAGGCGTGCCTGACGACCGTCGCCGAGGGCATGCAGGTCCGCCGTCAGATGGACGAAGCGCCGATGGAGGGAGCGGGCGTATGAGCAACGAGCATCATGATCTCGCGATCGTCGGCGCTGGCCCCGCCGGTATGGCGGCGGCGACCACGGCCGCGGAATTGGGCCTGGACACCGTGCTGCTGGATGAGCAGCGAGTGCCCGGCGGGCAGATCTACCGCAATATCGAGCACCTCGAAGCGAGCGGTGAGCTGGTCGCGCTCGGCGACGAATATCGCCGCGGTATTGAACTCGCGCGCGCATTTCGTGGCAGCGGCGCCGCCTATCGGCCAGGCAGCATCGTTTGGCAGACGTCGCCCGATGGGCGCATCGGCCTGACAGATCCCGATGGCGCGCGCATGATGCATGCGCGCCGTATCCTGCTGGCAACTGGTGCGATGGAGCGGCCGGTGCCGGTTCCCGGCTGGACGCTGCCGGGCGTGATGGGCGCGGGGGCGGCGCAGACGCTGCTGAAGGCTTCCGGCATCGTGCCGGATGTGCCGGTGCTGATCGCGGGCTCCGGCCCGCTGATCTACCTGGTGGCGTTGCAACTGGCACGCGCGGGCTGCGCCATCTCGGCGCTTCTGATCACCGCGCCCGCCAGCCGCATTGCCGGTACCTTGAAGGAACTGCCGCGCGCGCTGCTCGCGGGGCGCGACCTTCTGAAGGGTATCCGCTGGATCAACGAGATACGCCGCTTGGGCATCCCGCTCACCAATGGCGTGTCGCGGGTGCGGATCGAGGGGAACGACCGGGCGGAGGCAGTTGCCTATGAGGCGGATGGCAGCTCCCATCGCCTCGCGGCCGGCCTCGTGCTGCTGCACGAAGGGGTGATTCCCAACATCCAGCTCAGCCTCTCCACGCGCTGCCGTCACGTCTGGGATGAGGCTCAGCTCTGCTGGCGACCCGAGACGGATGAATGGGGTGCGACGTCGGAGGAACGCATCGCGGTCGCTGGCGATGGCGCGGGTATCCTCGGCGCGCTGGCCGCGGCGAGTCTGGGCCACCTCGCGGCGCTGGATACCGCGTTCCGTCTGGGCCGCATTGGCGAGGCGGAACGCGATCTGCGCGCGAGGTCGGCGCGCGCGGACCTGGCGCGGCACAGCCGCATCCGTCCACTGCTGGACCGGCTGTTTCGCCCCCTGCCGGACAGCGTGGTACCCACGGATCCCGAAACGATCGTCTGCCGTTGCGAGGAGGTAACGGTCGCTCAGATGCGCGAAGCTATACGCCTCGGCGGCGAGGACCCGAACCGAGCCAAGGTATTCACCCGCTGCGGCATGGGCCCGTGCCAGGGACGGATGTGTGGTCCTACGGTCGGCGCGCTGATTGCGCGGGAGACCGGGCATGGCATCGAGGAGGTCGGCACCTTCCGCATTCGCGTCCCCGTTCGCCCGGTTCCGCTGATGGCGCTGGCCGGACTGGTGGGCGAGGAAGAAGGCCTGCCGGCGGGAGAGAGCACGCTGTGAGCACGATGGACACCGACGTCATCGTGATCGGCGGCGGGCTTCACGGAACCTCGACCGCGCTGCACCTTGCGCAGAAGGGGATGCGCCCAATCGTCATCGAAAAGAACTCAGTCGGGCGACATGCATCGGGCGTGAATGCCGGCGGCGTGCGCCAGTTGCTCCGCCATCCGGCCGAGATTGCGCTTTCCATCGCCGCGATGGACCGTTGGCTCAACCTGGAAGGCCTGCTCGGCCGGTATGCGGCGATGTGCGAGTTCGTTGGCCATATCGGTCAAGTCGCGGTGGCCGAGACCGAGGAGGACATGCGCCCGCTCGAGGCCCGTGCGGCAGAGGTGCGCCGCCTGGGTTGGACGCATGAGGAGGTGATCGACCGGAACGAATTGAGACGGCTGCTTCCGGCGGTGGCAGGGCATTGCATCGGCGGACTGGTGTCGCGTCGCGATGGGCAGGCGACGCCCTATCTTACCAGCCAGGCATTCCGTCTGCGCGCGATCGAGCTCGGCGTGCGGTTCGCCGAAGGCGTGCGCGTGACGGGGCTGGCGCACGGAGCACGCTGGGAAGTGGAGACATCGGCGGGTCACTTCACCAGCGATATCCTGATCAATTGCGGTGGCGCCTGGGCCTGGCAGGTGGCCGAGCTCGTGGGCGAGGCGCTGCCACGCGGGCACTTCGCTGCGACGATGATGGTAACGGCGCGCATGGCACCCTTCGTCACGCCCGTTGTCATCGGCACCGGGCGCCAGCTCTCCTTCAAGCAGACGGCGAACGGCACGGTGGTCATCGGTGGTGGCATCTTCGGTACCGCGGATCTGACGAAGGAGACCGCCGATCCCATCGCGGAGCGGCTGCGCGTGAGCGCCGAAACATGCTCGATCCTGTTCCCGATCATGCGGCGCGCCACCATCGTTCGCGCCTGGGCCGGGCTCGAAGCGCGCATGCCGGATCAGATCCCGGTGATCGGCCGCAGCCAGGCCGCGCCCGATATGTGGCACGCCTTCGGGTTTTCCGGACACGGATTCCAACTCGCCCCGATCGTCGGCTCGCTGCTGGCGGACCTGATCGTGGACGGGAAAAGTCCGCTGCCGATCGGAGCCTTCCGGCCCAGCCGGTTCAACGACGCGAAGCCGCAGGTCGGTCCGGTATCGACATGAACGCCAGATGCCGCTCAGCCGGGCGGCCGGCACAGGACCGGTCCGATTTGATCTTTCCCCGGTGAACTGGGTCGTTTACGGGTGGAAATTTCTGCTTCTGCTCCCCTGATCGGGAGGAGTGGACGGCGTGCCGGGCGCGTGAGGGCTGTCGCGACTGAACTGACGTTGTCGATAACATGATGTTATGACCGAGTGCGATCTTGGTCATTGCGCGCGTCTGGTGCCGGGCGCGACATTCCCTGGCAATGACAAGGCGCCGGCGAGGCGCCCAGCGGAGGGGAACGGACCATGGAGCATGCGTTGCGCGCCATCCGGCTCGGTGAGCTCGATGTCACGACGGCGATCGACGAAAACCGCCTGAATGCTTTCGGATTGAGCGTGCTGTTCCTGTGCGCGCTCGTCATCGCGGTCGACGGGTTCGATGTACAGGTAATCTCCTATGTTGCGCCCGTTCTCACGAGCTCGCTGCACATCAGCCGCTCCATGCTCGGGCCGGTTTTCTCGAGCGGGCTGGTGGGCACGACTATCGGCGCGCTGGTGTTCGGCCCGCTCGCCGATCGCGCCGGCCGCAAGACGATGCTGTGCCTGTCCATCCTTCTCTTCGCGGCCGGGACGCTAGCGACGATGGGGGCAAGCGGCATCGGTACACTCGTGCTCTGGCGCGCGGTCTCCGGGCTTGGCCTTGGTGGTGCAACACCCATCGCGGTCGCGTTCGCCGCAGAATTCTCCCCACGGCGCATTCGTTCCACCGCTGTGATGCTCGTCTATTGCGGCTTTGCCGTCGGCGCCGGCGGCGGTGGGATGATTGCCGCCCGCATGTTGCCGGCACTGGGCTGGCGCGCTGTCTTCCTGCTGGGTGGGCTGACCCCGCTCGTCCTGCTCGCGGCGCTCCTTGTCTGGCTGCCGCGCTCGATCGAGGATCTGGGCCGTCGGGGAGATGGCGCGGCGATCGCTGCGATCCTGAAACGGCTGATCCCTGGCGTCGCGGCTGATCCCATGGCCGTGGTGCGAATGGGCGAGCGCGCGGCGGGTTTTCCCGTGGGACGTCTCTTCGCCGAGGGACGCGCGGTCAGGACCGCGTTTCTTTGGGCGATGTTTTTCACCAATATCCTGGCGCTCTACTTCATGGTGTCCTGGTTGCCGACGCTGGCCCATGCCTCGGGCCTCAGCGTGGCGGACGCGGTGCGTGCCGGTTCGACGCTGCAGCTGGGCAGTTTGATCGGGACCATCCTGCTCTCGCTGCTGGCGCGACGGCTGGAGGCGATGGCGGTGATCGGGCTTGGCTTTCTCGGCGGCGCGGCGAGCCTGGCGCTGTTTTCCGTCGTTGGTGGCTCGGTGGGGTCGTTCACGCTCGTCGCGTTCCTGGCCGGGTTCTTCGTCATCGGCACACAGACCGGAGCGAATGCGGTGGGCGCGCTCATCTACCCCGCGAGCCTGCGTGCGACCGGGATCGGTTGGGCGCTTGGCATTGGACGCGCCGGCTCCATCCTCGGCCCCAGCATTGGCGGCATGCTGCTGGCGATGCAATGGCCCACTGGCGACCTGTTCATTGCGGCCGCGGTGCCGGCGCTGCTCGCCTCGGTCTGTGCCTTCGTGCTCTCGCGCCGTCTCGGCGGGGCCTCCGAGGTCGTCGGCGCCGCGGCATGACATCGCTTGCGCCCGACGTGCTGGTCTGCGGCGGCGGGATGGCGGGTGTCGCGGCCGCGGTCGCCGCCGCGCGCGAGGGGGCCGAGGTGCTGCTCGTCGAGCGCTGGGGATTTCTTGGCGGCAGCGCGACGGCGGCGGCGGTGGGCCAGTTTGTCGGATGGGAGACGGCGGCGGGGCGACAGGTGGTCCAGGGCATCGCCGAGGAGATCGTGCGGCGGCTGGGCGAGCGCGGCGGTGCGCAGGGGCACCGGCATTTCATGATGTCCACCGGCCACCGGATGGACCACGTTCCCTACGATCCCGAGATACTCAAGCTGGTGCTCGACGAGATCGTCTGCGAGGCGGGGGCGGCGCCGCTGTTCCAGGCGATGGTGTTGGCGGTGACCCGCAAGGGCAGGACGATCACGGCGGTTGAGGTGCTGACCAAGGCCGGGCCGGTACGGGTTCAGCCACGCGCGGTCATCGACGCTTCCGGCGACCTCGATGTGCTGCACCGCGCCGGCGCCGCTTTCCTGCCGCTTGGTGACGACGAGGCGTTGCAGCCAGGAACGATGATGTTCCGTTTTGGTCCGATCGATGTCGACGTCTTCGAGGCGATCCCTGCCGAGGAGCGAGGGGCGTTGGCGCGGCGTGGATACGAGAGCGGCGCGCTGGCGCGCGCGGCGCTGCATGCGAGCATCATCCCGGGCACCCGCGACGGATGGTTCAACGTCAGCCGCGTTGCGGTCGACGCGACCGATCCCTTCGCGTTGAGCCGCGGCGAGATCGAGGGGCGGCGGCAGGCGGTCGCGGCGGCCGGTTACCTTCGCGACGCCGTTCCAGGTTGCGGTGGTGGGCGGCTGGTGGCGATTGCAGCCCAGCTCGGCATCCGCGAGAGCCGGCGGATCGCCGGGCGGTACGTGCTGACCGGGGAGGATGTCAGAGCTGGGCGCCGGTTTGCTGATGTCATTGCGGTCGGGGCCTATCCGCTCGACATCCATCCGCCGGCGGGTGGTGGCCTCAGCTTTTCGACGCTTGGCGCCGATCATAGTTACGACATCCCGTTCCGCTCGCTGGTTCCCGAAGGGATGGACAACGCGCTCGTAGCGGGGCGCGGGATTTCCGCGACACATGAGGCGCATGCCTCGGTGCGCGTGATGCCGACCTGTATGGCAATCGGGCAGGCGGCCGGCAGCGCCGCAGCGGCGATGGTGCGGGCCAATGCGTCTGCCGGTGAGCTTGACGTCGCGGCGCTGCGCACGCGGCTCGCCGGCGCCGGGGCCTATCTCGCCGGCTGATCGCCCGCTGCGGCGTGCTGCAACTCCGCGCAGACGAGTTCGCGCAGGCGCGTTGCGGCGGCGGGTGGCGGTGTCTGTGTGCTGGTCGCGCAGGTGATGGGAAATCGCGGCGACGCGTCGAGCGGGCGCGTGACGAGGCCGTGGTCGGCGTAGCTCGTGGCGGTGATGTCGTCGACGAAGCCGATGCCCATGCCGGCGCGTACCAGCGCGCAGGCGAGCTGGCCCGCGCGCACCTCGACCGAGACCAAAGGTTCGATCCCGTGCCGGGCGAGCCAGGTCCGGATCACCGCGCCCTGTGGGGTGTCGGGGGCGAACGTTACATGGCGTTGGCGCAGGATCTCGACGGGGTCCAGTTGCCGGCGCCGGAGCAACCGGTGGCGTGCGGGGAGGACGCAGACCATGCGCCATTCGCCAATTGCGGCCGTATCGAGCATCGGGTGTTGCAGCGGCACCGAGGAGAAGGCGATCTCCGCGCGCCCCGCGATCAGACGAGCGAGCATATCCGTGGCTGGTGCGACCTCGAGCGCCAGGCGCAGGTGGGGAAATTCTTCGGCTAGCCTCGCCATCGCGCGTGGCAGCACGACGAAGCCCATGTTGGGGCTGGTGAGGACGCGCAAGCGAACATCGGTCCCGTCGCGCAGACCCGCGGCGAGCGCCTGCACCGCCTCCACGCCCTCATAGACACGCTGCACCTCGCGGTAGAGCGAGCGTGCTTCCTCCGTTGCGGCGAGGCGGCCGTGGCGACGCTGGAACAGCATGACGCCGAGCCGGGACTCGATGTGGCGGATCATCCGCGTGATCCCGGGCTGAGAGACCCCCAGCGCGCGCGCCGCGCCGACGACGCTCCCCGTGAGCATGACGCTGCGGAACACTTCAATCTGGCGCAGGTTCAGAAGCGGACGGTTCGCCATAGCGGTCGGGCCTCGCCGGAACGTGGCGAGGCAGGCGAGTAAGGCACGGCGGTAGCGGCGCCAAGCCCTTAGAGGGGCGTCCGGCCATAAAGAATCATCTGGCCGGATTTTTTGCTCCGGAGAACATGGAAGTCAGAACAACTTGCCTCCGATCTGCCTGAGCCGGACCCTCTCAGGCTGCAGAAATGCGCGAGAACACGCGAGGCCGGCGCCAGCCGATGAGGCGGTTGTAGAGCGTCTTGTACGGGCCGTAGCCGTGGGGCGCGTCCTTCCACCGAAGGCCATGGCGGATGACGTAGACGATGCCGCTGATCACCCGCCGGTCATCCACGCGGCGCCGGCCACGCCAGCGGGCAAACAGCGGCGCCAGGCGGCGCATCTGCGGCGCCGACAACAGCAGAACGTCGGGCATCGGGCGCCTCCCACGCTCCACGGATCACGCCGCCCCCCGTCGCGTAAAGGGTCGTCACCCTAGGCCTGTCGCCGGCGCCGGAGACGGCTCATCCTGCGCAGTGGCTGGGGCACAGCCGGCGACGGAGGCCCTCCGCTCGGGCACATGAGGGTCTCCGTTGACCGACCTCGGGACAACTCAAAGTAATGCCCGCTCGGAGAGCCGCGCCTATTTGACGACAATATTCTGCAGCACGAGGGTGGAGTCCGAGCGGACGGTGCCGCTGACCTTGGTTGTGCTGCCCCAGCTCAGCATCGGCTGGAATAGGAACACGGCATACACGTCATCACGCCCGATCGTGAGTCCTTGCTTGTACAGCGCCTCACGCTTAGCCGGATTGAATGTCACTTCAAGCTCGCGGGCGATATGATCCAGTTGGTCGTTGTGCCAGAGCGCCCAGTTGAAGAAGCCCTCACCTGCCTTGGGGTTGCGCGTCATCATTTCCGAGACGAAAGCATCTTGCGCGTCCCAACTACTTGCCACCCCAATCAGGTGAAAGCTCGACGTCGGCCCATTGACCAGCATGCGCGCAAACTGGGGCCAGACCATGTCGTTCACCCGCACCTCGATGCCGATGCGCCCGAGCATGCCAGCGACCGCACGGCAGACATCTTCCGCGGAGGGGTAGCGCTCCGTCGGACAATTCAGCTGAGTGATGAAGCCGTTGGGATATCCGGCCTGGGCCAGAAGCGCCTTGGCGTGCGCGGGATCGAATGGCCAGTGCTTGTCTAGCGCTGCGTCGTATCCGCCCGTCCCCGGCAACGCCGGAATACCCACGACACGTCCGTTGCCATGCAAGATGCGGCTGATGATCAGCGGCACATTAATTGCCTGCGCGATCGCCATGCGCACGCGCGTGTCCTTGAACGGATTGGCTTTCAATGGCTTGCCTGATTTGTCCCAGACATCGAGCGCCACATCCCGCGTGCCATCCATCTCCAGCTGCATCCACAGCATCTGAGGCACCTGATGCAGCGCGAAGCCCGGCGTCGTCTTGACGCGGTTTATGTCGTTGAGCGGCACGTCGATGACCAGGTCCACCTGCCCGGAGAGCAGCGCGGCAACCCGCGTGGCAGCCTCGCCGATCGGCAAGTAGGTTGCTTGCGTTACATTGCCCTTGGCAGTCCCCCAGTAACCAGGAAACCGATCGAGCACCGTCCGCACGCCGGGGTCCTGCTCTTTCAGCATGTAGGGGCCGGTGCCGTCGGCGTGGCGAACCGAATAGGCCTCAGAACCCTTGGCGCCGAGATTGGGGATGTTCTGCAGGCCGTGCGCGAGCGACCAGGCCTTTGACATGATGAACATGCGCGCCATCTTCGCCGGCAGGATTGGATCCGGGGCCTTGGACACAACGTCGATCGTGAGAGGATCGATGACCTTCACATCGGCGATGTGGCCGAACAGCGACGAGTAATAGCCGCTGCCCCGTTCGCGCATGATCGAGAATGCGACGTCATCGGCCGTCAGCGGTGAGCCGTCGTGAAATTTGACGCCCGGCCGCAGATGGAAGCGCCAAGTATTGCTGCCCTCGCGCTCCCACGAGGTCGCCAGGCCAGGCACCGGCTGCATTGTGTCGGACAGCCCAACCAGGCTGTCATAGACCTCGCGCAGTACGGCCACAGTCGCGAAATCGTTGGTGCCGTCGGGGTCGAAGGTGAGTGGGGGCGACGCGCCGGCATAGCGAAGGCTCGCCGCGCCTGCGGGGGTGGTCACGGCAACAGCGGCGCCCAGAGCCGCCAGCAGCCAGCCGCGGCGCACGGCCAGCTGGGCGGCCATCTGGATTGACCGGGACATCTTGCTCATCGGTTTTGTTCCCCCCGCGATGAGGCGCTTTTCGCGCCGGCTGTCGGATTTGATCATGCACGCTAACAACGAGCGATCATTTGATCAAACGATTTTTCAGGTGCGATCCACCCGATTTCAGTAGTGCTTGGGGTCGACCAGCGGCACCGGGCCGGCGATCTTGGCCACGACATCGTCGGGCCGCACAAGCATCGTGTGGCGCCGGCAGAACAGCACGCCATCGGTGCCGCTCTTCACCTGCGTGCGACTGTGCCGCGGTTCCGCGGCGGCGGGATCGACGATCTCGGCGATCACCTGCCCCTGTGCGATGCGCTCGCCGAGCTCGGCATGATAGACGACGACGCCCGTGCCCTTGGCGCGCACGAACTCTACGCCCTCGAAGCGTGTCGGCTCGGCGGCAAGTTCCGGCTGTGCGCCGGCATCACCCGCAACCGCGCCGCAGCGCCGCAGCATCGCAAGCAATCCGTCGGCGTCGCGTTCGACTTGCGCCGCGTCGATCGAGGCCACCCCACGCATTTCCAGCGTGACGCTGAGGCACCCTTGTGGGATTGCCGCGCGCCCCGCGAAATGCTGGCGCAACATATGCCAGGGCCGGCTGCATGCCGTGTCGAACAGCGGAGGATAGTCGGCGTAGAAGATCAACTCCGGCGCTACATCCGCCACCAGCTCGCGTGCCTGCCCGACGGTCCAGGGCGCGAGCACCGCGGCGAACATCGCATCCTCCTCGGTGTGCAGGTCGAACACGCGGTCAGCATCGATCGCCAGGCGCAACAACGTGAGGCGCAAAGCCTCCAGCTCCGTGCGCGGCGCCCGCGCGGCGATCTCCGCCAGGAATGCCGCGCGGATCGTGGTGATGTCGGACACGTCGCCGCGCAGCCTGCCATCCAGCCGCGATGCCGCGAGCGGCCCCAGGTCGAGGAAGCCGCGGTTGAAATTGGCGCCGCTGTCGAGCCCGTATCGCCCGATCGGCACGCCGAGCACGTGATCGCCGAGCCCGATCGGGTTGGCGTAGGGCACGACGACCACCTCGCCCGGAATCTCACCGGCGGCGTCGAGCGGCGCGAGGCGGCGCAGGAGCGCGTCGAGTACCACGATCCCCGGCACTTCGTTGGCGTGCAAGGCAGCCTGGAAATAGACCTTTGGCCTGGCGCCTGGCTGCCCGAAGCGATGCACCACCAGGCTGCGCTGGGTACCCGGCGTCTGCGGCGGGAGGGGGATGGTCTCTACACGGTGCGTCACAATCGGCTCCGCCAAAGCTTGATGGTTTGATCAAAAGATCAGATACTCGATCCCGACATCCGTCAATCCACAGATCACGAAGACCCTTGCATGCCTGATGTCCCTCCGCCTTCACCGCGACCGGGTATCGATGCGCTGTGCCTGGATGCGCCGCAGCCCGCCTTCGAGGGCCGTTCCTTCGGTGGCGTGGGGCCCTATGAGTGGGTGCGCGGCACGGCGGTCTGCAGCGTCGATCCCGACCATCCGCAGAACCAGGGCATCGTGCTGCTGGCCCAGGCACCGCGCGACGGCCGCGGTTACGTCACCTGTGACTGCGACATCGAGATCCTGCGCCCTGTCGATCCTGCGCGAGGCAATGGCTGGTTGCTTTACGACGTGCTCAACCGCGGCACCAAGCGAGCGGTGCACCGCATCAACGGCGGGGTCGAGTCCAACAACCCCACGACGCCGGCGGAGGCGGGTACCGGCTTCCTGATGCGCCAGGGATTCACCGTTGTCTGGAGCGGCTGGCAGGCGGACCTGCCCGCCGGACTCATGGGTGCGCGCCTGCCGATCGCCACCGGCGCCGCCGGCCCGCTCACCGGCTTGAGCCGGGAGGAGTTCATCCTCGACCTGCCGGCCCCCAAGCGAGCCGATGGCATCGAGGAGTTGGCGCCCGATCGCTTCGTCTATCACCTCGCTTACCCGGCCGCCGATATCAATGATGGCTCAGCGCGGCTGACGATCCGGCAGAACGAGGCGGATGACCGTGCCGAGGTTCCAGCGGGTCAATGGCGCCATCTCGACGCCAGGCGCATCGAGATCAACCATGCTCTTCCGGGCACGTTCGATCGCGGCGCCATCTGGGAGTTCATCTACCGGGCCCGCGACCCCGCGGTG